>NZ_JJOV01000073.1:0-55104 GCF_000979385.1 Methanosarcina sp. 2.H.A.1B.4 | reverse complement strand
TTTCACCTGCGGAACGCGGGGAAGAGCTTGGGGAATTGCCCTCAATAGAGGGAGGAATGAACCAAGAAGCCACTCAGTCTTTAGCTGAGTGGTAGTTCACATATTTACATCCCATCTTTTCCTGTACTTTCTTCCCACACTCTGGTGTTTTCCGATTCCATATATTTTCGTTTGCAACTCTGGTAACTTCTCCGATTTTCCTTTTTAATTTATTCTCAAATTCATCTGTTGAAATTCATCTGTTGAAATTCATCTGTTGAAATTCATCTGTTGATATAGTAACGACTTTGATTTTGCATGGGCTTTTAATTTTCACCCAACTTAATTAATTTGTGCGCCATGTTATGTATAGTTTCTTTTATACTTTTTTCAACAGTGTTTATATCAGTCCCAATCCAGGACCCAGGTGTGGAATTAGCCCGAATAAAAATATGTTTATAAAACCGTGAATCATTACTACGAGAGAAAAGCTTTTTGTTCTGTAAAATAAATACCCAAGTGCGCCTCCCGCAAGAAATGTGTATGCCATCTCGTAAGGGGTGCCATAACTTGAATGCATTATCCCGAATAACAGGCTTGCAAGCAGGATGCCTCCCACAGGCCCTAAAAACTCTTCCAGCCTTGTCTGGACAATCCCTCTGAAGATAAATTCCTCTATCAGGCCGACTACAAAAATCATTATAATTGCGAGTTCCAGCAGGTGAACAGGGGATAGATCCGGGATAAGAGGGCTGGTCTGGATTAATAAATACTCTACCTCTGCAAAGATCAAGCCTGCAAGGACAGAAAAAGGCAGATAAATCCACATTTTCCTGAGTAAATCTTTTTTCCTCTCTCCCGGGATTTTTTGATGAATGGATATGATAGTTGCCGGAATTGTCATAGGTACATATATGAATACGAAAGAGTAAAGGGTGGCTTCAAAGAAGATCGGCATTGAAATGTTTACCATGCGAAGAATGGGCAGGAGTATAAGTGCCTGGTGAACTTTGCGTATCTCCATTTTTTTTGAGACCATTATTGAAAGTGAAAGGATGATGAGAATCAGCGTATAGGTTATCGCGGCTTCTTTTATTCTTCCGCTAAAGATTAACAGTTCGGCAAAAGCAATAGCAATAACGGGAGCTCCTGCAGAGAACATCTTTTTTAAGAATCCGGTTTTTTCATCGGTCTGCATTTTAAACATTTTCCCAAGCTCCGGCAAAGAGATCTGTCCTGCTTCCAGTTCTGAAGATGGATAGTCTGGAGATGCCATCTTCAGTCCTCCTTTGTGACATTAATCCAGAGATGCACGTTCCTGTAAGGCACACTTTTTTCTGTTTCATTAAAAAGCAGAAATTCCAGTTTCATGTTCTTTCCCTCAAACGGCGGAGTAAAAGTAACTGGCTCTTTCCAGGATACGTCACGGTCAAGGTTGACATATTTCTGGTTTTCCGGAAGAGGCAGGGAACGATTTTCAAGCCTGATTTCCATTGTATAATCCACAGTCCTGTACTCATGGTTCGTAATCCCTACAACAACTGTTCCACTGTCTCCTAGTGTATAGTTTGTGGGGTAGTTCTCAATCATTCTGTCAGGCCCCAGGATATAAAACTCGGTGAACGCTTCTCCTTCTCTGGGATTTCCTATGACATAAGCAAGGCTGCCAAGAGAGGCCAGAATCGAGATTACCAGTAACATTGAAATGGCTCTGTCGGCTCCGGATCTGGTTTCCCCCCGAGTTTCTCCCAGAAGATCTGCCTTCAGAGCAGAGATAGAGGCTTTGACCGGGACTTCAAAAGCTTCAGCTTCAGGCAGCTGGCGTCTTCTGTAATATGCCGCCCCGCACATGAGAATTGTAAAAATTGAAAGCCCTGCGAGGATGGGAACTTCCCTGATTCCCCAGTTAGTGTAGTTCATTCCAAGGCCCATGAGTGGGACCACGGCAATGCTTAATCCTAAGGAAAGCAGGGCTCTTTCAATTCCGTCAAGGTCTTTTTTTGCAGGAAGTAGAGCCCCTATCAGGGCATATCCTGGCAAGAAAAGGACCAGAAGAAGTCCAAAGATTGTACGCAGAAAGCTTCCGCTGAGTGCGGGCACAAGTATGAAGATATCAGTAAGGATCACAAGACCTGCCACAAGCAGCAGATCCAGAGGAGATTGTCTGTTTCCAGCCATTTTTATCACTGCTAAAATATTTAGTATTCCCTCTTCCTACAATTTATAGTTATGTAAGCTTTCCGCCAATCTTCTATAATTAATTCGATTTATGCTGATTTATGCATATATTCCTATCTTTTTTATACACATGCCGCATTTTACCCTGCTGCATTTTCCCCACTTTACTCAGCCAGCATTCTCTCTTCAGAGATTGTTACTGCAGAATAATGGAAAACCTGAAAGGAATAATCGATTGAGTAAATCGGCTTAATAAACTGGTAAGTAAGCCACTAATTTGAAGAAACATTTTCTGGAAATTATCCAGCCCCCTCAAGCTGTATGGCTAACTGTAAAGCTGTATGGCTAACTGTACTTTACTTCTCAGTTTCTGGTTTATCGTGAAGACCCGAATTCCCAATTTTTTTAATTCCCCTGTACCCATAAGGCTTCTTTCTATGAAAATTTTTTCCCTTCTGAAGGGATTTTTCCTGATAATCATTTCTTATATCTTTCACTATTTTTCCCGAACTAAGGAACTTTCAGGCTCGCACGGAAAATTTTATTTTATACCTCTTCCTTTTCTCGAAACATGAAAGTGCTGATTACAGGAGGAGCAGGTTTCATAGGCTCCCATTTAGCTGAGTATTTCTCAGAAGCAGGTCATAGTGTAAGGATCCTTGACAATCTTACTACTGGTTTTTCCCGAAATATCCCTCAGCACAGAAATGTTGAATTCATCCAGGGGGATATCTGTGATCCCGCTGTAGTTGAAAAGGCGGTCTCGGACATGGACTGCGTCTTCAATGAAGCTGCCCTGGTATCGGTGCCTCTCAGCTGTGAAAAGCCAGTCGAGGCTTTCCGGATAAACACTCTTGGAACACTTAATGTATTGCAGGCATGCGTCAGGGCAGGAGTTGAAAAATTTGTGACTGCATCCTCAGCTGCAATTTATGGGAATAACCCTGTACTTCCTAAAAGCGAGGGCATGTATCCTGAACCTGCCTCACCTTATGCAATCTCCAAACTTGACGGTGAGTATCTGGCAAGAATGTTTTATGAGGACCACGGGCTTCGGACTACCTGCCTGCGTTACTTTAATGTCTACGGTCCGCGCCAGGACCCTAAATCTCCGTACGCAGCCGTTATCCCCCTTTTTTTGGAAAGGGCAAAGGCAGGAAAAGACCTTGTCATTTACGGCGACGGACTCCAGAGCAGGGACTTCGTGCATGTCAGGGATGTTGTCAGGGCAAACGTAGCAGCCCTCGAGCATGGGGATGGTCAGGTCTTCAATGTAGCTATGGGAAAAAGCGTAACAGTCCTGGAGCTTGCTGAGAATATTATTAAACTAACCGGCTCCTCAAGCCAGATCATCCATGCCGCATCAAGGGCAGGAGATGTTCGGGACTCAAGGGCAGATGTCTCAAAAATTGCCGGCTGGTGGAAAGGAGAGATCGAACTGGAACAGGGATTAAAAAGCCTTCTTTAAGTATATAAGGGCCTGATTTTTTAAAACCGGATCAATTATTCAACATGGTAATTTTAAATATCGAATTTAAACAGGAGAAATAATATCTCCTGTTCGTCCTTACTTTTCAAAATCTCCAGTTACTCTTCAGAATCTTCATCTCCATCTTCATTGTTCTGGTCTATTTTCTTCTTTATAATTGTCCCCGTCAGAACGATTACAAGGAAACCTATAAAGAAACTGGCAATTCTTAATCCAGTTTTTCCGTTTTCTTTAGAAGACATCTCAGATTCCATAACTGACCCTGAATTGTCTTGTTGCCCTGCATCTGAAGTTGACTGAACCTCAGTGTCTCCTGTTTTTTCTCCAATCTCAAGGATATTCTTGCTGGCTGTAATTGCAAATGGGGAAAAGCCCGGAGTTTCAGCTTCAAAATAGAGATACTCATCATCTTCGTCTACTTTGTCCGTTTTAAGGGAGTCCCATTGATCTCCGTTGAAATGCTGAAGGGTTATTGCATCCGTGTTAATGTGGTTTTCAGTTATCCATTCCTTGCTTACCCTGAAGCCCACAATGGCGTTTTCAATGTTGTTTGAATTTGCAAAGCCGCCGTTTCCTACCCAGATATTAAGGTGTTTGTAGATCTCTCCTTCAGGCTCGGTGGGAGTAAGTGGGGATTTTCCTTTCAGTTCCTCAATAATGGCTGTTATCTTGCCTGCGGTTTTTTTGGCGCCAAACTCCACATAACCGACAGAGGTAGCTCCCTTTGTGAACTCAAACTTTATCCTGTGGCCATTTGAGACAAACTGCTGGCAGAGCTCTTTTGACTTGACATTTTTCGCAGGTTCAGGGGAACCTCCTGCTCCTCCGCTGCCTCCTCCTTTGCCTCCTTTTCCTCCGTTGTTTTCTCCTGAATTGCCGCCACCGTTTGAATTTCCGTTTGATTTAATCTCGACTGCCATCTGGGAGAGCCCTACCAGTCCCTTTTCGGGGGTATATGCGCCCACAAGGAGGTAATAGCAGCCTACAGGCAGATCGAATGCGGTAAGTGACAGTTTTTTCTGACCAGATTCCCCTATTGCTATGGCTCCATTTCCTTCCCCTATAAGGGTCTGGATTTCTTTCTGAAGCTCGTTCCTGGTCAGTTTAGACCTGTAGTTTGAGGAGGTTATGTCAAATTCATCAATAAGGTCCAGATCGTTTACTATTACTGAAGTTCCGTCCCTGGTGCCATCGGAGTTGATTTCTATGTTTGCTTTGTATGCCTGTTCCTTTATGAGGACTGCTCCGTAGGTGCAGGTGTTTTCGTTGGTAGCTCCTGTTATGCTTATGTCCAGTTCATCCCCTTTTTTTATACTTGAAGGGGAGGAGACGCACAGTTCAGATTCCACAACCACAAAAACTGTTGAAGAAAGGACTGTCATGCTTCCGTCATCATTTTGCTGAACCATAACTATGCAGTACTGGCCTGCACCAAGGCATCCAAGGTCATAGTCTGATAAATCGCCGCAATCTCCGAGTTGAGTAGAATACTTTTCATATTCTCCATCAACGCTGTCCTGGAAAAGGGTGTTTAAATTTTCGATATCTCCTGCCTGGAAGGCATCAAGAAGCCCGTATGCACAGTCCGAGGTCACTTTGAACAGGTAGATATCTACGTTTTCTCCTTCAAGACCGGTCTCTCCGTGGAAAGACATGCTCACATCTTCATCAGGGAGGTAAACGGGGAGGGTGGTATAAGAATCAGTTGAAGGGTATGTTATCGTATAACTTTCTTTTTCTCCCTTATTTAAGGTCCCGGAAGCCCCGCTATATTCTACATATTTAGGGCCTTTATAAGTGAGTTTTATCGGCTGAGGAAGTTGGACTCTTCTACCTTCATTTGGGCATCCCATTGTGATCCAGTTCCCTTCGGCCGGGTCGCTTGTATGGCTCTGGAAGTAAACCACTTTATCGGTAAAGTTTATGTTGCCGAGCTGGTTTACATCTGTTTTTCCACCCCCCGCCATTGCCGGTGCAGAGGTTAATATGAATATCGTTAATATAAGTATCAATAGACTTTTTCTCAATTTACATTCCTCCATATTCCCATTGAATCTGTTTGATTCATCAGTTTCAGGATAGCAAATTGTTTGCATGCTATGGGCTGAAATTCCTATTTTTGCTTCATTTTCTTTTTGAATACATGATAAGGATTAGAACGGCTGCTCCCATTCCTCCCAGCATATAAGCTGTATCTACAGACAGTCCTGTATTTTCAGCAGCTTTGGGCCCCTGAGTTTCTATATCTAAAACAGATGTTTCATTTCCGTTTTCAGGGGGCTGGGCTGGATTTAAGCTGTCTTCAGTATCTTCTGTTTCCCCGGTCTCTTCTACGGGTTCAGGTTCTGTTTCCTCTGAAGGGGCTGGAGTCACAGCTGGGATCTTCCCCTGCTGAACGGTTACTTTTTTCTTGATGCCCCCGACACTTATTTCAAAGTCTCCCGGAGGAACGGCTTTTGTATTATAAGAATAACTGAAATCACCATCCGAATCAGCTTGTATCTGCTGGACAGCTGTGATTTTCAGGGTCACAGTTGAGGCTCCTCCTCTGGTATCCCCATCCATCTTTATCTGGTAGGTTCCCGGAGGGACACTTGACTGCGTCACAGTTGCAGTGTTTCCGGAAGCTTCTGAACTTTTAGTCACCCAGATTAGCATTTTTACCCTGACATTGAGGTTTTTGGCTTCGCTAGCCTGGACTGTGAAGCGGTTTTTGAAACCGTCAGGGATTTTCACGCCTTCCAATATGTACTCATACTCCCCTCCGGATACCGGAACGGCCTTCTCAAAAGTTACCTGTACTTCGATTTCCTCTTCCGGAGATGCACTCCCTTTAATTCGAAGGGTATCTCCAAGAACGGGGTTTTCGGGGGATAAATCCCAGCTGTTAACTGCTGCAGTTGCAGGTGAGATTGTAAGTAAAGCCAGAATAAGAACCGAAAGGGAGAGGATTATAAAGGCAGATGTTTTTCGCCTTTTAGGGGGATGAATGAATTTTTTCATGGGATTTACTCCTTTTCAAACAAGGACATACTACTTATTTTTATTATGTATCTATTTAAATTTTTGTGATAACTAGGTCATAATTATACATTTATAATAATGCTAAAGAACTATCATTCTATAGATTTTTACCGTGAATGTTATATAAATTTCTATTGATAGTGAGTTAAATTCTCTGGATTTCAATTATATGATTTTCTATTCTGTTTGTTTTTTAATAGTATATCCTGAGTTCTACCGACTCCCCAATTTTTTAAATTAACATGACTGCATACTTCCGATTTTCACTTCCTATTCTTTTTTTGGCAAACGTTTTAGTAATGTTATTTGATGTTTATATCCTTTTCTCGCATTTATTCTATAAGCTTCTCAACATTCTTATCTCATAACCTTCTGTATGATACTCTATGTCCTTCTTTAGGTACTGATTCTTCTCTGTATTCTTCTCCCTATGTGGGGTTCTGGTCTATGTGTCTATGATACTACTCTACTATATTTTATATCTCAATCGTTTAATATCTCAGGAAACTTTTTTATAGTATGCACTCTTCCTATATGACTAATTTCACAAAATCTTGAGTATATCTAAGTTATTATTTATGGGAGGTATCTGTATTCTATTAAGCATAATTTCATCAAGTGCAATTTCATCGAGCGCAATTTCCTCGAGTGCAATTTCCTCGAGTGCAATTTCCATGGTTACAAGTCCCGGGCTCCCTCAGTATGGTGCAGCGGTAGTTGTCGGGCTGATTGCCCTTCTTTCTTTAAAGGAGGTCCTTTCGGCATCCGAACACTGGAACAAGGCCCTTAACAGTTCTTTTAACCTGGCAATCCTGCCTATGCTCTTCTGTTTTGCTTTAATTGTTGTTTTCAAGGTTGGAGAGGTAGTATAAATTCCGGGTTTCCGGAATCCTCCCCTCCTTCTTACCACAACTAACCATTTTTTGTGCATTTCTGCACTACAATTTTCTTTTTTAGTGATTTTTTTTCTCGGTGTTTTAGTTACGATTTTCTTTTTCAGGGTTTTCTCAAGTTTTTCTCTGGTTGTTCCCATTTTGTTCTGTTTCTCAGTCCTTTTTGGTAAAAATAAGGCGGATCGAAGCCTGGGGTATTTTAAGCATTCAGGGTCAAGAGCCAGGAATCAGGGGTACATGAAGGACTGAGACGTGAGAATATTCAAAGGCTAAAAAAGCAGAGAAAAGTAAACAATATTGAGTACAGTTAAATATGAAAGTCAGGGCAAGACTGAGACTGGAGAGGCGCTGAATAAAAGATTGACTGCCTTAAGGGACTTTATAACAACTGTCTGCAAGGAATATGTGCCGGATTTTTTGCACAGCTTTATTGTCTATTTTTTTACATCAGTTATTTAATTAATTTTGTTTGTTGGAGCCCGGGTTTTGTGAAATTCGGGTTTCTTATATTCCGTATTTTCTCTCTATTGATGGTTATTTGTGTGTTATAATTCCAAACGTCTCATAACTCTATCCATTTATCACCTCTTCCTTATTTTAAAAACGTACTCAGATGACTTGCCGGGCTTGCTGGGGGACCTACTTACTCTTATTATTTAGAATTAGTAATAAGTATTTTATAGTATGTTGCAGCATTATGTCAGTGATATAACTTTATTCCAATAGTTTATTATTATACCAGTGATTCTTCAGTATCCGGGTATATGCTTTAATGTTTACAGGGGTGTTCGTATGTTGCTAAGCGTAATTTCATCTAGCGTTATCTCTTCAAGCGCTATCTCTTCAAGTGCAATTTCCATGGTTACGAGTCCGGGACTTCCTCAGTATGGGGCCGCAGTGGTTATCGGGCTTATCGCTCTCCTATCTCTAAAGGAAGTCCTTTCCGCATCGAAATCCTGGAATAAATCTCTTAACAGCTCTTTTAATCTGGCAATTATTCCCTTACTTTTGAGTTTTGCGGGGATAGTCGTTTTCAAGGTTGCCGAGATTATTTAATTTCTGTTTTTGAAAAAATTCCCTTTCCATTTAATTTTTTCATTTAATTTTTTCATGCCCTGACTGGTTTTACTTCTCTTTTTGGCTCGCAGGCGTTGTCACAAAATAAAATGAGTATCTTTTTCGATTTGACCTGCTGATTTTCAATTCAAGACTGCGTTGGTTTTTCTGAGGATATCCACACAAAACAACGAAGAGCCATCTGTTTTCTCCCCATGGATGACCTTTTTTCAGGTTTTACTCAAGGCTCTCTTTTTCCCGTTTTTCCTTCATAGGGTCTATCAGGTTTTTCCCGAAGCATAATTAAAAAAGGGGGGGCCCAGAGTACCAATAGCTCCGGGAAAGTTTTCCTAAAAAGAGTTTTTATGATTTCTGTTGGGGTTCAGAAACCCGGCCAAAGGCTTAGCTGGTGAGGCAGGATCCCGAAAAGGAATACATTGACAAAGCCGTGGAGCACAGCAATAAAGGGCAGGCTTTTTGTTTTATGGAAGGCAAGGCCCATGATAAATCCTACAAAGCCAGTGTAGAGGATTTCCTGAATAGTACCGTATCCGGAGTGCATGAGCCCGAACAGGAGGCTTGAAATTATAAGGGCTGCCCACATACCGTGGGCGTTCTCGAGCCGGGTCTGCAGGATTGACCTGAAGATCACTTCCTCAACAAGGCCCACGAAAAAAACCATTACAATGGTGAGCTTAAGCAGGTTTATAAAGGTGAGGTCCGGGATCAGGTAACCTGTCCTGATGGTCAAATACTCTCCAAGCCCGAGTATAAGACCCATTGGGACTGAGAGAATCATGTAGGGTATTATGTGCTTCAGGGTAATCCCTATCTGTTCAAGGGAATCCCGCTGGTGCAGTACAATGACTGCCACAGGAATTGCCAGGGGGCCGTAGATGAAAACGAAGGTATAAAGGGTGGTATCATAAAAGATAGGCATTGAAAGGTTTATCAGCCTGAGCACCGGGAGCAACATCAGGGCCTGGTGGATTTTGTGGACTTCGGGGTCTTTTATGAAGATATTGGAAAGGGAAAGGGCAATCGTGGTGCCTATATGTATCCAGACAGCTGCTCCCATCCTGCCTGAAAAGATAAGGAGTTCGGCAAAGGTTATGCTCAGGACAGGGACTGCAGTAAAGAGCTTGAGTTTTCTGGCTTCGAGTTTTTCCTGGTCAGTTTCTTCAGATTCTTCAGGCCTGGCTGTTTTCCAGATTTTTAGTGGAGGGAGATCTTTCAGGGGGTTTTTTATAATTACGGGATTTCCCGAAGTCATGCGTAAATATGCGAGAAGAATCAGAACTGCTGCTCCTATTCCCCCTACCGTATAGACAATGTCTACATACTGTTCGATTTTCTGGAGTGGTTCGGGATCTTCATGTGAGTTTAAAATAACTCCGGAATCTCCTGTCTCTTCCGGGGCTTCGGCACTTATATGCTCTGAAACGGGCCCCATCTCTGGAGAAGGTGATAACTCCAGGTTGCTACTTGATGCGGCTTCTGGAGAAATTGCCAGTAAAGCCAGAATCAGAACTGAAACGACAATTAGAATATTCAGTTCTTTTTGACTTTTATGAGATTTAATTAATTTTTGCACTGAAATTACTCCTCTTTCAAATCGGGGCGGGTTCAGATCTATTCGGTGTATCTCTTATTAAAGGTTTTTTGCTGGTTTTTTATTATAAAGTCTCAGGGAGACCATGCGGCTCTCATATCATACACGTTTTTATTGTAAATGTTATATAAAGTTTCGTAGACAGTAAACCCCCTTAAATAGCGAGCTTTAACTTTTGTGAACTCAATGGCTACTGAAAAAGGTGAGGTCTTTATAAATATTCACTGGCCTCCGTTCCGAGTTAAATATTGAAATCCAAAAGTAAAAAAGTTCACAAATCCACAGGACCAGTGCAAACGTATTTCACTCATATGGCCCTCTGCCCAGCTTCTCCGACTGACCGGACATGGGGGCTCAGTCTGGATGATTGAGTTTCTTCCACGGAAAGCCCTGGAATGCAGGCAGTAAAGCTTGAACAGGCAGCTGGCATTTAATCTTTAAGGCTGCTAGCCTGAGGATTCCGGGGACCTTTGCTTCCGAAGTCACGTTTTTGCAGGCTCCGGGACTTTTACACCCTCAGCCATCTGTTGAGTTTACATTTATCCAGAGGTGGAGGTCCCTGTAGGGCGTGTTTTTGTCGGTCTCGTTGAAGAGCAGGAACTCAAGTTTCATATCCTTTCCTTCGACCGGTGGAGTGAGTGTTAGAGGTTCTTCCCAGGTTTCGTTATGGGCAAGCGTTACCTGTTGCAGATCTTCGGGCAGGGGCAGGGTTTTGTTTTCAAGCCTTACTTCCATTGTATAATTTACTGGCCTGTATTCATGGTTTACGACCCCAACAATTACTGTCCCGCTCTCTCCGAGTGTGTAGTTTGTCGGGTAATTGTCAGCCATCCCTTCAGGTCCGAGGACGTAGAACTCTGTGAAGTGTTCCCCTTCTTTTGGGGTGACAACTACATAGAACAGAGTTGTAACAGAAAGGAGGATGGACAGGACCAGAATAACTGTGAGAGCCCTGTCGAGTCCCGGTTCAGGTTTTTCCAGGATTTCGGCTTTAAGCGCGAGTGCTGTTTCTTTGAAGGGCACCTCGAAAGCATCGGCTTCGGGAAGTCCTGCCCGCCTCAGGTATGCAAGCCCGCACATTGCAATGGTGAACAGTGACAGGCTTATCAAGATTGGTAGAAGCCTTATTCCCCAGGGGGTGTAGTTAAGGCCGAGGCCAATCAGGGGCACGACTGCAATGCTCAGCCCGAAGGATAGGGCTGTCCTTTCGATCCCGTCAAGGTCGGATTTTGCAGGAAAGAGTGCCGCAATCAGGGCATACCCGGGCAGGAAAAGTACAAGGGGCAGGCCAAGTATATTGCGGAGCACAGTTTCACTTAATCCGGGCGTAAGTACAAAGAGATCGGTAAGGATCACAAGCCCAATAACGGTCAAGAGGTCTGATGGAACTTTTTTTCCGGTCATTAAGGTCATCCGGCGTATAATTTAAAAAATTATTATATTTCTCCAGTTTCTTTCAGGAGAGTAACTATCTTTTTCTCATACATTTTATTCTTTCGCTCTTTTTAGGGGTTTCTAGGGCTAATCCCTGTCGTTTTAATGCGGGATACCGTCGCCAACTCTTCAACAATGCGCTGATTGATGACGTTTTTGTACTTTCCAACCTGTACTCTATTGTCAAGTTTTGTTCTGGAAGCTGCAAATATGTCTGCGAATTTATTCGGGGGAGCTGTCACTTTTCCTCAAGCATTCGGTGTTTCCCTGATTAATTAGCTGGGATTATTCCTAAATGGCCGCAAATGGTATCTCATATTCTTTCTTTTCACGCACTGTGCAAGGCTTGAGCCCGCCTGCGTAAATAAGATAAATGAACTCAATAGCCGGGCTTGAATTTATAACATAAAAAGCTCAACCATGTATCAGAGGACGACTTTTTGCTTAAACTTGCTTAATTTCAGAGTATGCTTTTCCCGTCAAGCCCGGGCAAACAGATTCAATTTGATTTTTTTCATATTCACCGGTTTCATTTTTTTTCCTCTCTTCTGCAGATGCGGCAAGTGGGAGATGGAGTTGAGTTGAGCTCTAAAGTTTCAGACCCCTTGAAATAAATTCCCTGGTATCCGGGAGAGCCTGCGGCACCAGAGCGCAGAATCTCGTGTTCTTATGATATTGTTTTTTTCGGAATCTTTTTTTTATTTTTGATTACTTATACTTTTTATCTTCAGATTTCCTATGCTTTTTGCAGGCGCGTATCTCAATCATATAATGTTATATTTATCATACTAAAGACTCTACCGATATTATTATAACTCATTTATAATTCTGTCACAGTGTGGCTGTCAATATATTTATATATTCGTGCCCCAGATTCAAGTCTATAAAAAATTTAAGTGCATTTGGTATTCAAACCAACCTTTAAAAATTCAAACAATCAGGCCATCACTGGCATTAAGTGGCTTTTAGCCGCTATAATTTCTACTTAATAATACAAACTTCATAATATAAATTTCAAAGGGGTCATACAAATGAGTAACGAACTGCTTGTGGGCAACAGTACCCAGTACCTAACCCATAAAGAGAACCAACGTTTCAGGGGGATATCCTCTCAAAATATAACCGCTATCCTTCCGGCTTACAATGAAGAAGTCTCAATCGGAAGCCTGGTCCTTCTCACCAAACTTTATGTCGATAATGTAATCGTTGTCGATGACGGCAGCACTGACCGGACAGCTGAAGTCGCCAGGAAAGCCGGAGCTGAAGTAGTGGCTCACCAAACCAACAAGGGAAAAGCCGAAGCCCTCAAAACCGGCTTTAAAACTGCAGCCGACCTCGGCGCAGATATTATAGTTACAATGGACGCGAACGGCCAGCACAACCCTGCTGACATCCCCAAGCTCGTTGTCCCTATCATTAAAGGAAATGCCGAGATGGTAAACGGCAGCCGCTACCTTAACTATCCGGACAAAAACGCCCCCATCTACTGCCGCATCGGCCAGACCATGCAGGGCAACGCTGTAAAAATGAACTTTGACCTCAAGATTACTGACTCGCAGAGCGGGTTCCGTGCCTTTGCAGCCTCTACAAAAAACATCTTCCGGTTCAGCGGCAAAAAGATAGCCATAGAAAACGAAATGCTTGCCGATGCAGGCAGGTCAGGCGTCCGCATAACTGAAGTCGAGATCGGAGCTTTCAAGCCCTCCGAAACCTTAACCAGAAACCCGGTAAAGTACATCACCGGAGCCCTGAAGGCCGTGGGTGAGGATATGGAAGCCAACAGGCCCCTGTACTTCTACTCGGTGCCGGGCTTTGCCCTTGCAACATGCGGTTTCTATATGGGTTTCAAGTTACTTGAGACCGTTTTCCTGGGCAGTGCAAGCCTTAACTTCGGGCACACCTTCCTTATGGTCTTCCTGTCCCTTGCAGGTGCATACATGACCCTCAGGGGAATTGTGGCGCATTCCATGGCAGGAGCTACCAGGCAGAGCGAGTCCGTTTAATTATTTGCTTTCAGCCCCTCTTTTAAATTCTTTTCATCTATACCGGGGGGCTGAATTATTTTTTTGGGACTGAATTATTTTTTTTGGGACTGAATTATTTTTTTAATGGCAATTTCTTGATTACCCTTCTTATTTTTCCAGGCATTTCTCTCCTTTCCGTCGAAAAACAAACTTAACTTATTCATTTTTCAGGTATTCATCTTTCGCCTGGAGAGTCTTATTTTTTCTTATTTTACCGCCACATAAAAATGCGGCAAGTGCCCTTCAGAGAGATTTGGCTCACAGGGGCCATACCGATGAGAAATATCTCTTGAGGCTTTTTGAAGTCTCGCCTTTAGATGTGGCAAGGTAATTATAGGGGCGGATAATCATGTTTTTGGATTACACTTATATTTTTTTTCTCATGTCTTGATTTTTGCAATCCCTACAACATTGCCCTTTTTCTACAACTGTTAGTTTAATCCTATTATATTATTTTTATTTAAACACTGGTTCTCCTCTTCTTATTATTTCTTTATTTTTATTATATTTTGAGTTCAAATCAAAAAGTTTATATAGACCTCTCCCAGACAGTGTTCAAATAATTATACTCACCTACAAAATTTAAACCGTCATTATCTCAGTAAAATCACGTAGCTTATAATCATCTCTCTAAAGTATCTATCTAAAAATTTTCATCATCAACTTTCAAAGGAGGTTTTCAAAACGAGCGCTGAACAGTTTATGGGCAATAACGTTCAGCGCATAAACCCGAAAGTGCAAGCCTTAATTTCGGGCACCCCTTCCTTATGGTCTTCCTGTCCTTTATAGGCGCATACATGACCCTCAGGGGAATTGTAGCGCATTCCATGGCAGGAGCTACCAGGCAGATCGAGTCCGCTTAATTATTCGCTTTGACAGATAATTATCGGCCAAAATATGTATTTATCTACTTTACTAGATAATAATTATTTAAAGTAGGGGATAATTTACTTAAATCGCTATTCAGGTATACAAACCGGAGCATTCAAGCAAATTTATTTGTTGGTCTTTATATTTTCGGTGCCTGAATAGTTATCACTCGCGTTTGACATTCATAGGCTTCTTTATATATTGTCAATTCTCTTTAATTTCAGTCAATCTTCAAATCTATTATTCCGGGGTTATTCGAATGAATAGTGAACTGCTTCTGGGCAAGGGTGCCCAGCCAATAACAAAAAATGAGGAAAGTCAGGATGCGAGAGGCACAACCCCTCAAAACATAACCGTGGTCCTCCCCGCCTTCAACGAGGAAGTCTCCATCGGCAGCATAGTCCTCCTTACCAGGCATTACGCAGATAACGTAATCGTGGTCGACGACGGCAGCTCAGACCGCACCGCCACAATCGCCAGGAACGCAGGAGCTCATGTGGTTGAGCATGAGGTCAACAAAGGCAAAGGAGCAGCCCTCAAAACCGGCTTTACAGCCGCAGCCGCCCTCGGAGCCGACGTTATTGTTACCATGGACTCGGACGGCCAGCACAACCCCGCTGAAATCCCCCTGCTGGTAGCCCCCATCATCGACGGCTACGCCGAGATGGTCAACGGTAGCCGCTACCTGAACCACCACGACAAAAACACTCCCATTTACCGCCGGATCGGCCAGACTGTCCTTGACACCGCTACAAATATGAACTCCGGCCTGAAGATCACAGACTCCCAGAGCGGTTTCCGCGCCTTTGCAGCCTCAACAAAAAACGTCTTCCGCTTCAATGCAAAAGGCATGGCAATAGAGAGTGAAATGCTTGCAGATGCAGGCAGGTCCGGTCTCCGTATAACAGAAGTCGAAATCGGAGTCCGCTACGACGTTGACGGTTCAACCATAAGCCCGATAAAACACGGTTTAGGTGTCCTTGTCATGGTCTTAAAGGACGTCGAGTTCAACAGACCTCTATATTACTTGACAGCCCCTGGCATTGTCCTCGGAGCAGGCGGCCTGTCTATGGGTGCATATTTCTTGCAACTCTTTGTTGCGGGAGAGAGCCTGAATTTTGGCCCGACAATGCTCATGATCCTGCTTATTCTTGTAGGGACCTTTATGTCACTGACAGGGATTTTGCTGCATTCGATGTCTACGGTCCTGAGGGAAGCGAAGACTGCTTGAAGGCAGCTTAAAACTTAAAAATTAAATTTTCAGGCAGCAGGCTAATTCAAGGAAGTATACGATTTACAAATACGAGTTTGGTTACTATGAAGATTTTACAAGTATGTCCTTATTTTTATCCCTATCTAGCTGGTCAAGAGCGGTATGTTTTACAATTAAGCAAAAAATTATCTAAACATGGTGACCATGTAGAAGTTTTTACAACAAACCATTTAGCTTTACCGAGATTTGAATTAATTGAAAAGATTCCAGTTCATCGTTTCAATATGATTTCAGCTCCTTTGAATAATCCCATTTCTATTGATTTTTTAAACGCTTTTAATAAAATGAAGTCTTTTGATGTTATTCATATACATAATGAGCATAGTTTTGTCTCTTTGATGACATGTTTGTATAATACAGTTCTTAAAAAACCAATCGTATTGACATGTCATGGACAACTCAAATTTGGGTCTTCATTTAAAGATTTATTTGAAAAATTGTATAGCAAAACGATTGGAAGATTTATATTTAATTCTGCAACAAAAATTATTGCTCTTTCTGAGGATGATAAAAACTACATAGCCGGTTTTGGTATCAATGATGACAAAATCTTGATTTTACCAAACGCTATAGATGTGGATTATTTGGAAACATGTGTTTCTAATTCCGAAATTTATAATGAATTGCGCAGCAAATTTGTAGATAAAAAGCTAGTGCTTTACGTTGGTAGAATAATTCCGAGAAAAGGTATTGAATATTTGATAAAGTCTATCGGAATAGTTGTAAAGAAAAATAAGAATGTTCTTTTTGTTTTAATTGGTGATGGAGAATACAAGAAAACTGCTGAACAGTTATGTGAGGAAACCGGAGTTTCAGATCATGTTCTGTTTTTAAGTGGTTTATCTGATGAATCTCTTTTCTCTTATTACAAATTATCTGACATTTTCATCTTACCTTCGTTATCAGAAGGTCTACCTACCACAATACTGGAAGCAATGTATTTTAATACACCGGTAATCTCTACAGATATTCCAGGCATTCGTAGTCATTTTAAAGAGATGGCAATTTTGATACCTCCTAAAAATGAACATGAACTCGCAGAAAAGATAATCAAGTTATTCGACGAAAATGAGTTAGCTAGTACTTTGAGTATTAATGGTAAAAAGTACGTTTTTAATAATTATACGTGGAATAAAGTATCAGAATCTTGTTTGAAAATTTATAACTCTATTTAAAAATATCGCCGATGTTAGATTTTGAAATGCAAACCTCCTGATGTATCCCTTACTATGGTTGGCAGCGGCTTGGATAAGGATGGAATTGTCCAAAAAATACATGATCTGGACCTTGATGAAAGCATTATAATGAATGATTTTGTTCCGAATTCTACTGCAAAAGATGGATCAAGAAGGAAACAAATACAAATATAACTTTATCCTAGCTAAAAATTATGGAGCATCCTTATATTTGAAATGTGGTGTGAAAAATACATTTGTGAGCATGATAAATAGCAATTATAAAATTCAAGAAACTGGATAATTGAAGACGGATATTTTTCGAAGAATCGCCGAGTGTTAATGACATTATATCATAAATATCTGTACTCGGTCATAGTATAATACTCGGGGAATCTAAATGAGTACTGCCTTTTCAAAAATTAATACCACAAAATCATCCCATAATACTTTTGCAACCAATATTTTTGACGAGGACGTTATACAGAATATTCGTAATAATAATTTCAAGATAAGATATTGGTCATATATAATCATCTTCAAGAAACATGGTTATACATGCTATGCGAAAATTCCAAAATGCCACTCAATGTCATCAGATATTTTACATGATATTTCCGATGAAGAGAATCAATTGATAGCATCAAATGAAATTGATTGTTTGATTGAGTTAAATGAAATGTTTGGTGACGCTCCGTCTGAATTGAGAGTAGTTGAATTGCTAGGTTATAGTCAAAAATTCAATTGTATTATTACAAAGGAATTCGAAGGCGAATCGCTCTATGATAAAAGTACAAAAGAGTCCCCTGAATATCTGGGGAATTATTACTCTGCGGTTGGAAAATGGCTAAATTATTTTCATGGCTGCAAAATAGCAAATGATTGTGATAAAATAATTTTTTACAATGATGAAAGAGCTCTTTTTGAGAACTTACTGGAGTGGTTATCTATGTATTGTGAGGATTTATACCTCACATTGAACAAAATTCTGCCCCAGTTTTTATCTCAAAACAAACAACAAATTGGGGATTTATGTGTCTATACTTTAAGTGGATTTGAATTGAGAAATTTTCTAATTAACAATGATGGTTCGGTTTGTTTTTTGGATCCGACAGAAATAGTACGCGGTTCACAAATGGATGATATAGCTCGTTTTGTTGTATCTATTGATATGATACCTTGGGGGCATCTTGACGCGTACATCGGCAAAGACTATAATAATCTCAAAGAAACATTTTTAATGTCTTATTTTGGAAATGAATATGAATCTATAAATAAAATCTTAGCTTTGTATGCAATTAAATGGTTGTTAATACGTTGGCGTGAAACATGTTCGTTGCTCGATGGCGGGAAAGTCTTTAAATTAATAAGGCCAGTTGTAGCAAAATATTATTCTGACTATTTATTCAAAAGGTGGATTCGTATGTATCTATCTGAGTTGATATGATATGAATATTGGATTTTTTACAACGGGATTTCCCTATAAATGGCCATTTGAGCGTCATCCTGATACAAAAGAAAGCATGTCTTGGGGGGGAGTTGAAGAAGTTACATATCAATTGGCTTTACTACTTAATAAAAAGGGGCATAAGATCATAATTTTCACAACTTCTATGGATCATACACAAGAAGTACAGCAGTATGAAAATATTACTGTATATCGATATCCACGATCTATAAAAGTGGAACATACTGAAATTTCAATAAGTTTATTATTCAAGCCTCTGTATCATGATGTTGACGTATTACATATTCAAAGAGGTTCGCCCCCAGGAGCCATTGCAGGATATCTTTATGCTAAAATAAAGAAAAAACCCTTTGTTTTGTCATACCATGGTGAACCCGAGTCAAAAGGCGGCATGATTAAAAAAGTAAGCATGAGCTTTTTCAATGTTTTTTTACCAAAAATTTTAAAAGATGCAAATGTGATAACTGCTTTGTCGTCTGAATTTGTTAACTCGTCTAAATTTTTAAGTAACTATAAAAATAAAATTCAAGTGATCCCAAATGGAATTTGTACCGATAATTTTGATATCTCATCCTCTAAGTCTGAATGTAGAGATATCTTAGGCTTGCCTGCAAATAAGAACATTATTCTTTTTGTTGGAAGCTTGACGGAAAAAAAAGCTCCTCATGTTTTGCTTAAAGCTATGAAAAAGGTAATTAAAAAAATTCCAGATTCTTATGTCATTTTTGTTGGCGACGGGGCATGCAAAAAAAAATTAAAATGTTTATCTCAAGAACTAGGTATTGAAATGAATGTGAATTTCACTGGATTCATTGCTGATAACAATACAAAAATGATGTATTATAAATCGGCGGATATTTTTGTTTTACCATCTTTGTTAGATGCTTTCCCAATGTCTTTATTGGAAGCATCTGCCATGGGATTGCCTTTAATTGCAAGTAGATTAGAATCGCTTAAAGCAATAATTGAAGATGAGTATAATGGATTATTCACTATATGTGATGATGAAAGCGATCTTTCGAAAAAAATAATTTATCTTCTGCAAGATGAAAGAGTAAGACTGAGTATTGGAATAAATGCAAAGTATAAAGCTAATGATTTTTCTTGGGAGAAGATTGCTGATAAAGTAGAAAATATCTATAAGAATATTGTGTATTAAGGTGTAACCAAATGAAAAATAAGAATATTGGGGTACTTACTTTTCCAATCGGTAACGCGGGGATTACTCCCTTGTCAAATCTCCTTGATATTATATGTTCAATTTCTAGAGAAACGTACCTTATAACTGGAAATGATGGATATTTATATTTTAGAAACGATGGACGATTTATTACTTATGGGATAGATCATGAATATGGTACGAACGTATTTACAAGGGTGTTAAAATACATTCGAACACAATTAAAAATTTCATATAATATAGTGAAAATATACAAGAGTGTAGACATATGGGTTTTTTTTATTGGAGGGGAATTTTTAATATTCCCAATGTTGACTTCCAAATTATTAAATAAAAAAGTTGTGCTGATTTATCCAGGTTCCATTACTCAAAGCCTTAAATCTAAGAATGATATGTTTTTTAATCTGGCATCTATTGTTTCAAAAATTAATTGTAATTTATCCGACCGTATTGTTCTTTATTCCCATATTTTTGTAGAACAATGGAATTTAAATAGTTATATCAACAAAATATCCATTTCTCATAGACATTTCTTAGATTTCAATAAGTTCTTTGTAAAAAAACATTTTTCTGAAAAAAATAATTCAATTGGTTATATTGGTCGTTTCAGTAATGAGAAAGGCACTATGAATTTTGTAAAATCTATTCCTTTATTGTTGGAAAAGACGGATTGCTTAAATTTTTTATTGATTGGAGATGGCAATTTAAAAAGTGAAATAATTGATTTTTTGGATAAAAATGGATTAGCCAATCGGGTGGAAATAACCGGGTGGATTCAACATGAAGATCTCCCAAACTACTTAAATAACTTAAAATTAGTTGTTTTACCATCTTATACCGAGGGGCTTCCTAATCTAATGTTAGAATCAATGGCATGTGGAACACCTGTACTTGCAACTTCTGTCGGAGCAATACCTGATGTAATTAAAGATGGTGAGACTGGATTTATAATGAAAGATAATTCACCCGATTGTATTGCGAAGAGCATTATTAGAGCCCTGGAACATCCGGATTTAGAACTGATTGTTGAGAATGCACGAAAACTTATCTGTACAAAATTTACATACGAATTTGCTACAGAGAACTATAGACAAATAATTGAAAATATATAAATTGGAATTAAATATGAAATCTGCAAACCTTTTTTCCTATCAAGAATTAGATCGAACGCTTCCAATTGCAGGTGCGATACTTTCGGTATTATTGATTATTTATACAAGTGTAAATATTGGTCGCGCGATATACGCTTTTACTGGAGTTCTTACTTTCATTTCCTGCTTAGTATGGCTCAAAATCAGGAAAAATACATCTTTGGAATTATCTCAACCGATAACATCTTCAACAAATCTGCTATTTGTTTGCCTTTTCTTTATTCTTTTCTTATTGAGCATTTTATCACTTCATTTTAGGTCAGATTTATATGAAAGACCTCTTATATATTTTGTTTTAATGTCTCTAATGGTAGGCGCTATAGTTGTTGAATCATTTTCCACAAAAAAACAAGATTGTCTAATTTTGTTCCAAATAATACTTATTGGAATTTCTGTCGCATGGTCTCAATTACTAATATTTCCTAGCTTGGTTGGAGTTGATCCTTGGTATCATCAAATGTTTACTTTAGAAATACTAAATGTGCATTTTATACCAGAACACTCTGGTTATTCAAAACTTCCAATTTTTCATCTATTTATTGGCACAACTTCTTTACTTACAGGACTTAGTTATAAATTTGCTGCAATGCTATCTGTTAGTTTATCACAAATCATATGTAATGTAGTATTTATCTACCTGCTGGGAAAATTCTTGTTTAACAATCGTATAATTGGTTTGTTTGCATCATTATTTGTAGTCGTTGCTAATCATCACATCTTCATGAGTTACTGGTCAATCCCAAACTCGTTTGCAGAAATATTTATTTTAATTATATTTTACCTATTTTTAAAAGTAAAGCAAGATAACAGCATATCTCCTGTTGTTCTTTCAATATTATTGCTTGCAACTGTAATTTTGACTCACGCAATAACTTCAATGTTTGCAACTATCAGTTTTTTTGTTTTTTGGGCAACGTTTAATTTGTACAATTTTATTTACTTTAAGAAAGATTTGCCGATTTCTTTAACGTATTCAACTCTATTTACAGTATCAATGTTTGCATGGTGGAGTTTTGCTTCTGGTCTTGTACTACGTGAAATAGGTAAATTGTTAATCTGGGGTTTTAGTCGTGATCGTTTCATAGATACTACAAGCGAAGTTTTTTTCTCGGGACCAATTGTACCAATTGCAGAGCAGTTTTTCAATAATATGGGTATGTTTTTATTTTTTGCATTATCTTTTATTGGTTGCTTTTATATGATTTCAAAAAAGTACGGGACTCATAATACATTCGCTATTGCAATTGTTGGATTAACTCCCTTATTTTTGGGATTTTTTTCATTGATTTCCGAGAATTCTATTATTGAACACAGATGGTGGTATTTTGCCCAAATATTTTTATCAATCCCTCTTGCAGTATCATTATTATCAATATATAACAGCATTAGAAATATTTCCATTAAACCAGCTTTAGTAGCAGTTTTTATTATTTCTCTTTCATTTATTTTAATCATGAGTCCACCAGCAAATAACGATAATCAGATTTTTTCTCCTAATAGCTCTTATAGAGCATCATTTACTGAATCAGAGTTTCAAGCTATCTATACGATATCAGATGTATTTGATGGATCAATTGGAAGTGATCGATATTTAGTAGCTCTAAATTTCTTACCTATTAATATAACTATTATTCCCCTCGATTATGAACTTTATAGCGGAAATTATAGTGAATCTAGCACAAAATACATTCTAATTCGGGATTATATTGAACATAATTCGTTTAAGGTATATAACGCACCTTATAGGTTAGATTATAGTCCTAGTAATAAGCTCGAAGAACATGGATTTAATAAAGTTTATGATTGCAAATCAGTTGGTTTATTTTACATAAGCTGATAACATGCAAATATGTAGATTAAATAGATACTTAGTATTATCAACTTATTTTGATCCAAATATGCCATCAAGGCCTGAATGCACATCGATAATGGGAAATACCTACCCTTCTTTGACCATAGAACTACTTGGACCTCATTTATCTAATGAAAAGGTTAAGAAACCAAAACATCAAGTTGCGTGCAGCCACCCTACCCTAAAGAAGCTGTCCGAAAATTCAATTTCAGGGCAAAAACATTTAATAAATAAAGTATCTAAAGCATTTAAATCGAAAAAAAAGGAATTCGATTATTACTGATAGTAATTGTCGGATAGCTTCTGAAGGTTGGGGTATTCGTGATCTTCCGCGCTCCCGTAGCAATAAATATATTGTAAATGGAGAATTGGTCATTGATAAAATTATTTTTTATGTAAAAGAGTATTCTGCTGTTCATGGTGGTATGAATAAAATATACAATAAAAAAAATCTGAAATATATCATATATAAGGACGTTAAGATGAGTGACAAAAAATTAAATGTATGCTTGCTGACCTCAAATACTTATAGTCCAGAAATGCCAGCAAGGCCTGAAGTTTCCGAAATATATGGCAAATACCTACCATCTTTTGGTCATAAAGTTATATGGATCTCTCCATCTCTTGAAACTAAGGAACTCAAAAAAATAAAATATAATCAAGTTACGATACATCTGATTCCTTACTGCGTCTACCCTTCCATCTTTAAAAAAATTGTTAATTTTGTCAGATTTTATATGAATGAATATCACCTTTTATTAAAAATACACGACAATGAAAAATATGATCTTATCCAAGTAAGAAACGATGTTTTTGCCGCTTTAATAGCTTTATATTTCAAGAAAAAACATAATATTCCATTTGTTTTCCAATATTCATTTCCACAAGAAGCGTTTAAATCACAAAAATTAGAGACAAATTATTTTTACTTTTTTGGCCAAATTCGGATTTCTATTCTAAAATACGTCTTAAAAAAAGCAGATTTTGTATTCCCAATAAGCGAATGGATGGAATCCAAGTTAATGGAAGAAGGATATCCCAAATCGAAGATGATGCCACTTCCAATGGGTGTGAACCCAGAACTATTCGATTTTAAAATAGATAGTTCAAAGATACGAGATAAACATCATTTAAGTGACTCTCAGGTTTTTCTCTACATTGGATCCATGGATAAACTAAGATCACTTGATCCAATAATTCATGCATTTACACAAGTCCAGAAAACAAATCCAAATACAAAATTGTTAATGGTCGGTGATGGGAACGATAGATTGCATCTCGAAGAATTATCTGCAGAACTAGGATTCAGCAAAGATATCATTTTTACAGGGCAGGTATCTTATTTTGAAATACCTTATTACATTTCATCTGCAGATATTTGTTTATCTCCAATTAGGCCTTTGGATATTTACAAAGTAAGTTCCCCTACAAAGCTATTTGAATATATGGTCATGGGCAAGCCAGTTGTTGCAAACAAGGAAATTCCCGAGCAAAAAAAAGTTATTGAAGAAAGTGGCGGCGGTATTTTAGTTGAGTTTAAGTCGGAATCTTTTGCTCGTGGAATTATTCATTTATTAAACAATCCTAAAATTGCGAATAAAATGGGCAAAAATGGATATAAATGGGTTGTAGAAAACAGGTCTTATGAATCTATGGCTCACGATGTAGAGAAACAATATTTTAAACTCCTCGAAATATCTGGAGTCTCACGATTTTGAGGAAGGGTCTTCAGATGTTTTGATCGAAATAACATCGTGTGTCAACAGCACACATTTCGACCCCCTTGATTTTCCATTTAATTATGATCTAACCTCAGGTTCACAATTTCCATCATTTTCATGGAAAGTTTCATGAACAGTTGAGTGGGATCTGCTTCGTATATCTTATCAAGAGTTCGCCCTAAAACGTCATCAGTAAGATCTGATGCACTAATTCCAGGACCAAGTAATCTTTCAACGGGAAGATTTTCAAAATATTGAGAGTACAAGTAAAGTCTACTGTCAGTGAATCCAAGGCAATTAAGAATCATTGCCTTTATCACTATTGAATGAGCTAACTTATGCTGCCCAACTTTGGGAAGCACTTCATCGATAATACTTCCAATTTCAAGTTCATCGAAAAATCCACAAACTATACCGTGATGGTCTAGGGCGTTAGTAGTAATGTGCATAAAAATTCAAAAATTCAATAGCGAGTTACATTATTTACAGTTTTCCAATAAAAATGTCTGAATAATAATCCGAGATATGCGGAAAGTCTGATCCAATGTGATATTTGCCAAAATTGGAGATATAATTCCACCCTGGGAAGTACCTGTTTTGGTGGGATTCAGATGTCTGTTATAGACAAAACCAGCTTTAACGAATTGCTTTAATATTGACTTGTCCATAGGAATGTTGTTCAAGAGCTATTCGTGATTTATGTTATCAAAACATCCTTTAATGTCACCTTCAAGAGTCCATTGAGCAGAGTTTCTTTTACTCAGACATGTGAATAGTTGAGCTTGTGCATCCTGTGAACTTCGATATTTACGAAATCCATAAGATATTCTATCTGCTGTAGTTTCTGCTATTGGATTTAAAGCAAGAGCATACAGTGCCTGCATTGCTCTATCGTACATTGTAGGAATGCTTAATGGGCGTTTTTTCTTCTTTCCTTGTTTCTCAATATAGATCCGTCTCAATGGCTGAGCTTTGTACTTTTTATCTGATAATTTTTGAGCAGCTTTCATCTTGGAGTTTGATGTTGTCCATTTCTCTCCATCGATTCCAGCTGTTCTTTTACCTCTGTTCTGTGTCACCTTCTTTATTGCCAGTAATTTGGCATGGAAAGAATTGGTAAGCAAGTATTGTAGTCGTTTAACTAAGTGCCACTTATTTTGTCTAACTGCTTTTACAATCCGGGCTTGCAGCTTATTAACATTCTTTTCTACTGTTTTCCAGTTGATTTGTTCCCATTTGACCGGGGTTGAATTGTCTGCAAGCCTCTCACCTAATGGTGTCGTTGAGTATCCTGCATTCATAAGTTTGCTTCCTTTCATGTAATAGAACACCTACGGCAGGTAAGTAGCCCAGGGGAATTTCACCCCTAGGCCCTCTCAGAACCGGACTTGAGCCTCTCGACTCATCCGGCTCCCATTATCCAGTCCATAAGGCTTTGTTTTGTCCATCGGTTCTTCCCTTGATTGATCAAGGTTGACCGCTGTTCAAAACTGGATAACACAATCCCTTCGCTCCACTTTCATTACAGAAGCTTCATCACTACTACGAATTGTTCCGTCCCTGCACATCGCATTGATACTTTAGTCCTTGCGGGTCCGCCGCTTGGAGGTTTCTCTTAACATCGATGTGCAGGTTCCCACGTTCCACAAAGAAGCCTGTGCTAAGTTCACGCCAACTTTATGCCGGTCACCGTCTGGTCAGTAAACAGGGTATCTTCCAGACTCATCCCAGGTTACAGACTCACCCTGGTTTTGATGACATCATCAAGGTTTCGACACGTCAACATTGGTTCATTTGCATTCGTCTCCATAGCACGTACCTGACGAAGTCAAGCCTCGCCTTTTACCATAACGCTCACTACCGTGGCTTTTGACCAAAGCAGCTTATGGTGGTTTGGAATCATTACCTGTATAACGAGTCCGAGGGGCCCACCCTCATCTTCTATGCAGTATAGCACACTAATGCGACAAAACTGCCGCATGGGTGCGCTTTCGTGGCACACAGTCTGCTCCCTTTCGGGATAAGGCAAATTCTGAACCTCTATGCATTCCATTACAGAATGCCATTCGCTTTTTACCGTTTCCTTTATCCCCTGTGCCATTGTTGTTTCTCGCGAAATTCCTACCTTTTTTTTATTATTATTGTGGGAGCACATGGGACTTTCCAAGTTCTGAATTTATGGATAATATGACCATTTTAGGAGTTATCTGTAGAGCGGGAACATTTTGTTTGCTCATTATACCGTTCGGAGAGCCAGTATAATTCGGTTCCTTACCTGTTGGTTCAAGTGTATCAACCCATTTCACTTGTCGCTGATTACGATCCTTACGATAATTCAACTTTCGTTTCTCCATGATAGTCTTTCCCTTGCAGATTGATCAAATTAGGTTTTTGATCTTTTCCACGTTGTCTTGCAGGCTTCACACAATTTTGTTACCAAAATGCATGCTGCGATAGGGATATCCTGAGCAAATAGGATAGCTTGTAGCAATCCATAATTCAGCTTCTTGTCGCACCTCCGTTTTCAGCATTATTTATGATCCTCGAGCTTTTCTCAAGGATTGTAAATTGGGGAATTTTAATCCGGCTAAAATGAGGAATTATTCACCGGCCTTGACAATCGAAAGTAAGTTTATGATTTTTGGGTGTTTATATGTTGTATGCCACAATATTTTATCTTTAACAGTTATATACTCTTTATGAGATTCTAATAAATTTGCCCTTATGTTTTTATCGATATGTGTAGACTTTAATCCTCTCAAAACCAACTGCTTTTTCCTCATAATAAATTGTTTGGAGTACTTATAATTCGTAAATTTATCTATTTTATTAATAGCAGTTATTGAAGGATCCAACCATGAATATATATCGGAAGATTCTTCGATTCTCTCCGTCCAAGAACCTGGAACTCCCCTTCTATAAACACTCATTATATCAGTTAAATATAAAGCCCCACCATTTTCTGCGCCTAGTATCTGTATATAATAATCTCCAGATGGTGCTTCTTTTGCCATCTCAAAAAAAGAAATAATTCTAGGCATAACCAAGTTATTTATTATAATAGAGTTTGTAGGCATGCCTCCCCCTCCACCTAAAATTACTTCCTCTGTTGTAAAAACTGTATGTTTTTTAGAATGCAAGCACATCGTTTGATTCACTCTACTCCCATCATCCCACTTTATGATTGCAGGATGAAAGCTTATGTGACATTCAGGATGTTTTTCCATCTCCATAATTTGCTTCTGTAATTTCAATGGATAGGTCCAATAATCATCACCCTCACAAAATGCGATGTATTTGCCTTTCGACTCTTTACATGCCAATAATGTTACTTTTATTCCTTTGGAATACTGGTTTTCTGTCTGATAAATTGGCTTTATTATCCTAGGATATTTTTTTTCATATTCTCTGATAATATCCGCTGTCCCGTCTGTTGATGCATCATCGTGTATGATAATTTCAAAGGGAAAGTCCGTTTCCTGCATGAGAAAACTTTCAATGGCATCTCTTATGTACTTCTCTTGATTGTATGTGATACAACAAATGCTAACTAATGGTTCTTGGGCTTCATCCATGATTCTCACGCTTTTTTTATGTATTGTTCTTTAATTATTTGTAACAGTAATGCCTGTGCCTGCATTTTTAACAAATAGTTGGTTAACACATAGAATACACCACCTGATAAACCAATCATTAAAAGGTACACAAATCCACCAAGTGGTAGAACCAAGCCTACATAATGCATAAAAACGCCCATTGTAACAGCTAATAGAAGTGTGGGAATAAAGTCGTGTAACTGTTCCGGTACAGAGTAGTTAATCAGTTTAATTGAAAAATAACTGTTGGGGATATAAGCCAAAGCTGAACTAATTATCTGTCCTATTAGAATTCCAAAAATACCAAACTGTATGCTAAACAATATAATTATCACAATCATGAGTTTCTTAACTATCTCTAAATACAAGAAGAGGTCCGATCTACCTTTGACTTTGAGAATATTCAAGTTGATTGCATGAAGGGGGTACAACAAACCTGCTATGCATAACAGCTGTAAATAAGGTACTGCAGGCAACCAGTCTTCCTTCAGCATAAGACTAAATAGAGGTTTAGCCAGCACTGCAAGAGCTATCATACAAGGGAAGACAATATAGGCAACAATCTGAATAATTTTCCGATAAAATGCCTTAAGTGCTGTATTATCATCCTGTACGGATGATAGTGCTGGGTAGGTAACCTTTTGTACTGCACCTGTTAATTGTTTTACAACAAGCTGTTGAATTCTCTGAGCAAAAAAATAGTATCCCACCAGTGTAACTGAAAAGAGTTTGCCAATAACTATTACATAAATATTTTGGAAAACGGTATCTATCAGGCCAGATGCTAATAGTTTTGAACCAAAGCCAAACATTTCATGAAGTGATTCTACACTAAAGTCTTTGCTGGGCCTCCATTTATTAATAATCCAGTAAAGTGCTGTAGCAGCAAAAGATGATATTAGCATCTGAGCTACCAGACTCCATACTCCAAAACCCATTGCTGCCATGAAAACGGCCACAACACCGGAAAATATCGCGGAAGGCAGAGTCACTTTGAATTGGACTTTAAAGTTCAACTTTCGGGTAAGGTCTGCTACCTGCACCAGTTGAAATGAATTGGTAATCACTACCAATCCCACTACACGAACCAACACTATTAATCTTGTTTCATCATAAAAACTGGCTATGAAGGGTGCAGAGGCGAAAAGAAGTGCGTAAACTAAAAGTCCCAACACTAGATTTGTATAGAAAGCCGTGGAATAATCAGTTTGGCTAACCTCTTTTTTACGAATGAGGGCTTGACTAAAGCCGGAATCTATTAAAGAGTTAGCAATAGCAAAGAAGACTGTGATCATGGCCATAAGACCAAAATCTTCTGGAAGCAGGAACCACGCTAATATAATTGTAGTGATGGTCTGAATCCCAACTCTAAAGGTTTGCTCAAAGAAAGTCCAGATTATCCCTGTAATCGTTTTGTGGCGGAGGGTATTGGTGGAATTCATATTGTTCACATTTTTGGAAGACAACTCTGACAATCATTTTTTAAAAAATTTGAGTGTAATATTAACTACACCATTTGAAAAATAACTCTGTATAACCTATATGTACATGTGATAGG
This sequence comes from Methanosarcina sp. 2.H.A.1B.4, assembly GCF_000979385.1. Lineage (NCBI taxonomy): Archaea > Methanobacteriati > Methanobacteriota > Methanomicrobia > Methanosarcinales > Methanosarcinaceae > Methanosarcina > Methanosarcina sp. 2.H.A.1B.4. The sequence goes on along the minus strand of NZ_JJOV01000073.1, from coordinate 25,571 downwards.
TCTCTTTTTGATGAATATAGTTATATATTCTTGATCATTAGGAGACTACTGTTGTCATTTGACTTTACACTAAATCTATTTTTTTTATAAAGTTTTATTGCTTTTATGTTGTTTTCATTTACTTCAAGTTTTATATATTTCATCCCTTTTTTTCTTGCATGCTCAATTGAAAAATCAATCAATTTCTGAGATATCCCAATGCCTTGATATTCAGGAACAATAGACACAGAGCTAATAAATGCTATTTTTCTAGAATAATCATTTGTATAAATTGCTAAAAAACCGATATTCTTTCTATGATTTTGAATAAAAAAACAATCAGCATTATGAACAAGTTTATCTGAATATTTATTTATATCGACCATTTGATTTAACGGTGGAATAAAATAATTACACATCTCGTTGAAATAATTCTCTACTTTTTTTGAACTGAATTCACTTTTATCAAGTTCGATATATTTTAAAGATAATTCATGTGACATTTCTTAATTCCTAATAAGTTCGTACATATTAAGCATTTTTTTAATCTCATCATTTGAATTAAACATCATCACATCTATGATTGACAGATTAGGTACAAATTCATTATCAAATTGTTTATATTCACAATTTTTTGATTTTATGAATTTGAGGTCGATCCCATTGGATTCAAATGATTTACTATCATAGAGCTCTAAGCCTCCAATTGGATTTATATATATGGTGGCCGATAAATTTCTACCGATCTCTATTACTCTTTCTTGACTTTTTAACGAATGATCCATTTCTATCTGAGATGAAACGATAATTTCAGTAGTTATTCCTAAATATTCGGAAATCTTCTGTATTGAGTTAAAAATGAATGTAAAAAGGTTTTTTTCTTGATAAATAAAACATTTTTCTATAATTGGCATTGCCTCGTTGAAATATGGCGCTTTTCGATAAGTATCTTTGATTTTTCGGATAAGTTTCCCTGCATCTTTGTCAAAGTATTGATCTGAGATGAATCTTTCACGAATATCCAAATAATCAGAATCGGATTTAAGGGGAATTGTAAAAAGGGTATCTTTTGCATTTTGAAGGATGCGATTGCGGCGTATCCAGCTTTTTGTGGTGAATTGAATATTGTCGTAAACTACAAATTTATCCACTGTATTCAAAAGTTGCCAATAACCAATATATGGCAAAAAATATGGTTGCATTATTCCTATTTTCATAAAACAACCTCTATTATTTAATCAATCCTGGTAGAAGGTCAAAGTTTTGACTAGCCATCTTTTTAACTAGGGGGATTTTTTCTTCAAGTATTCTTCTAATGATAACTCTGTCATTCCAGCATTGGTCTATCTTGTTTATCAAGTCGTGTTTTTTTGAAGGATTGGCAACATAATTATCCATTGAAATAACTTTTGCGAAGCCTCTTAGTTTGTGAGCTTTAGGTTCATGCCCATAATCAATGATGACGGTTGGTACACATTGCGATGTACTAGCAACAGTAGAATGAACTCTTCCACCGACTAGCATGTCAAAGTGTCCAATGATAGCTTTGGTTGTCCATGCATCATATGCCTCGTCCAATGCAAAAACATTCTTTGCGATGCCTCGATCATTTATAATCCTTTGTAATTGTTTGATTATAGGATAATCTCTACCATGAATGAGTTTGAACTCTTTTGGTGGGATTGGGAATCCGTTTGAGTGTGACATAAGATATACTTTTGCGCCTATAGACTCGCTGATGAACTCAATTGCTTCTGCAAAAACGGTATACTCTTCATCATCCCTTGGCCATTTATCGAATGGTCCTTGAGTAAAATTCCAGCCGCATAATACAAATCCTACAATTGGTTCACAACTTCCAAGGATTTTTTCATTATTTAGCAGGGTGTTAACATAACTATCTTTGGAGGGCTCAAATAAAAAAGATGGACACGCTAAACTTTGAACATGTTCCACATCAAAACCATTTTTATTCAAAATGTCCTTGCTAATTGGTTCCCTGTTGGTAACGAGATCAAAGCCCTTAAATACTTCTTTAGCTATTTTTTTTGATTCATTGTCTGAAAATGGGCCTGGAGAACCTGCGAGCATAACTATAGTTTTGGAAAGTTTTTGAGCCACAAGGTCCTTATACAAACCAACTAGGAATCTATCTCTTCCCAAAAGATTTGCATTATCTCCCCATATATCACCACTATAATCAATTATTAGATCAGCATCCATTACAGCTTCAATATAGGGTGTTACTTCTTCAAACATTCCTGTTATAGCATACTTTTCAGCAATTTCGATCTCCTTAAGTGCCACATCGAGGTCGTTTCCTGTCCATCCGTAATAATAATCCATTGGTAAAACCGTTATCTTCTCTCGAATACAAAACTCCTCTGACATCTGAAATGTTGTCTTAATCGTTGCATTTGGAAATACTCGATGCAGTTCCCGAACAAAAGGTTCGATTATATAATAGTTTCCAATATTTCCAAATTCCATCCTTCCCCAGTGCAGGGTACATTGCCCGATTAATAATATATTCATATTCACTCCATTACATATTTAATATTTTAATTATCTCTTCTATTTTATTTATTGACAAACCGGGGTAAAGTGGCAAACACATAACTCTGCTCGCAATGTCCCTTGATTCTGTTTGAGGGGTATGTGGTTCTAGATATTCAAGTGTATCTAAAGAGGGGTAAAAGTATCGTCTTGGATTAATACCAGCAGCATTCATAGCATTTTTGACTTCCATAAGCTTTCCCTCGCTTTCGAAAAGCACTGGAAAATAGCTGTAATTATTGTTACATTGAGAGTTGCGCTTTTGTAGTTGCACATGATCCTTGAGAACGTTTTCGTAGTGGCTCCAGATTTCAGCTCTTTGTTCCAATATTGTATCCATTTCATCCAGAACACAAAGACCCATTGCAGCTTGAAATTCATTCATTTTAGCGTTTATGCCCAGTTCTGTGACCGAATCTGGACCAGCAATGCCAAAGTTAATCATCAGCTTAGCTTTCTCAAGGTCTTTTTTGTTTTTGAAGATGATAGCTCCGCCTTCTATAGTGTGAAAAAGCTTGGTGGCGTGGAAACTAAGTATTGTTGCATCACCGTAGGACAGCAGACTTCCACCATTATATTGCACTCCAAAGGCGTGTGCTCCATCATAGATAGTTTTCAAACCATACTTCTGTGCAATTTTTTCAATTTTTTCCACATCACAGGCATTGCCAAATACATGTACTGGTACTATTGCTGTAGTTTCTGGTTTTATAGCTTCTTCAATTTTGGATGGATCGATACAGAATGTTTTGGGATCTATATCCACAAAAATGGGTTCAATGCCTTCCCATACGAGAGAACTGGTAGTAGCTACAAAGCTAAATGGAGTAGTTATTGCTTGTCCACTTACTCCAAGAGCTTTATATGCAATTTGTAAGGCAAGAGTTCCATTTGATACAAGTAACAGGTTTTGGACACCTAAGTATTCTTCAAGCCTTGCGGTAAGTTCCTTTACTAATTGTCCATTATTGGTCAGCCATGCGGTGCTGTAAATTTTGTCTATATATTTGTCTAGCTTAGTGCGATCAGGTAAATATGTTTTAGTGACATTAATTACCTCATATTTGTCTAGCTTAATGGGATCAGACAAATGTGTTTTAGTGATATTGATCATCTCATATTCCCACCCTGTCAATTAGTGAAACTGGATTTTTTATAAGCCAGTATGATAATTAATGTAAATACATTTTTTATAATTACATCTGTATCCTATATACGGAATGTGAATATTCACAATCCACCATACACTTTCTGGTAATAGTTTCTATAATCTTCATTTATGATGGAATTTAACCAGTGTTTGTTGTTTAAATACCAATCAACAGTCATTCTTATTCCATCTTCAAAAACGATTTGAGGTTTCCAGCCCAATTCCTGGTCTATTTTTGTTGCATCGATCGCATATCTGCGATCATGACCTTTTCTGTCTTCAATAAAAGAGATCAATGATTCTGATATATCCCTTTCGGGAAGTTTTTCTGAAAGAATTTTTATTATTGTTTTCACAATATCAATGTTTGTCTTCTCGTTGTTTCCCCCAATGTTATATACCTCTCCAATTTTGCCATTTTGAAGTACAGAATCAATTGCAGAACAATGATCATTCACATGCAACCAGTCACGAATATTCAATCCATCACCATATACCGGAATTTTTTTCCCATTTATAGCATTGTAAATCATCAATGGGATTAGCTTTTCTGGAAATTGGTAAGGACCATAATTGTTTGAACATCTCGTAATATTCACATTTAAACCAAATGTCTTATAATAAGCTCTCACTAATAAGTCAGCACTCGCTTTGCTCGCTGAATATGGACTATTGGGGGAAAGTGGAGTATTTTCTGTGAAATATCCCGTGCTACCTAAGGAACCATAAACCTCGTCAGTGGATATCTGTACAAATTTATTTAGATTGTATTTTTGTGCAGCGTCTAATAATACTTGAGTACCCAGTACATTTGATTTGATGAAAATTTCAGGATCTTTTATGCTTCGATCTACATGTGATTCGGCAGCAAAATTGACTATATAATCAATGTTATTTTCTGACACTATTCTTTCAACTAAAGATCTATCACAAATATTTCCTCTAAAAAAGGAATAATTTGCATTAGTTTCAATGTCTCTTAAGTTTTCTAAATTCCCTGCATATGTTAATTGGTCTAGGTTGATAATGCTGTAAGTTTTGTGACTATCAAGCATAAACCTTATGAAATTACTTCCGATAAATCCTGCTCCTCCTGTTACTAAAACCGTTACTATGTTTAAACCCCCTTAAATAGAGATATAAGGTATTTTCCATAATCGGTGTTTTTCAACGGCTCCACAAGATTTAATAAACTTTCTTTGTCGATGTATCCTTTACGGAATGCAATTTCTTCTAAACATGCTATGTATAAGCCCTGTCTAGTTTGGATGGATTCTACAAAATTTGCTGCTTTTAGAAGACCTTCACAGCTTCCAGTGTCAAGCCACGCCATGCCTCGTCCTAACAACTGAACCCGCAACTCTTTTCTTTTTAAGTATTCGTTGTTTACAGAAGTAATTTCAAGTTCGTCTCGAGCCGAAGGTTTTATAGTTTTTGCTATTGTTATTACTTGATTATCATAAAAATACAGGCCGGGGACCGCATAATTTGATTTTGGATTTTCTGGTTTTTCCTCAATTGAAATTACATTTCTGCCTTTATCGAATTCTACAACGCCAAAATCTTTTGGGTTACTTACATAATATCCAAAAATAGTTGCTCCTTTTCTATTAGATTCGGCTTCTTTTAAATGTTCAACCAAACCTTGACCATAAAATATGTTATCCCCTAAAATTAAAGCAACGTTATCATTTCCTATGAATTCTTCACCAACTAAAAAAGCTTCGGCAATTCCCCTTGGTTGTTCCTGTATCTTATATGAAATTTTTAAGCCTAAATGACTTCCATCATCAAGTAAATCTCTATATAGAGGGATATCTCTGAGGGTTGAAATAACTAATATTTCATGAATTCCAGCCAGCATTAAAACTGACAGAGGGTAATAAATCATAGGCTTATCGTAAATTGGTAAAAGATGTTTTGATACTGACTTTGTCATTGGATAAAGTCGAGTACCATTGCCACCAGCAAGAATTATCCCTTTCATACATTCACCTTTGAGATAGACATCTTCATTCGGTTTTATAGTATTTTTATGGAGATTTTCGCTCAAACCACTCTACTGTTGTAGTTAATTCTTCCTTAAATTCATCTTTTGGATTGTATCCAAAATTTCCTGCTCTCGAAATATCTGCCAGAGAATGTTTGATATCTCCAGGTCTTGGGTCTGCATATACTGATTTTATTTCCTTTCCCAGTATTTCATTTATGTAATCTACAAGTTGATTGACCGTAATTCTCCTTCCACATGCAATATTGAAAATTCCTGTCTGATCGGATTCACAGGACAGTATGTTTGCATCAACAACATTTTTGACAAAAGTAAAATCCCTGCTCTGTTCTCCATCTCCATAAATCAGAGGGCTTTTATCATTTGCAATTGCTGTTATGAATTTGGGAATTACAGCAGAATATTGGGATGTCGGGTCTTGTCTTGGCCCAAAGACATTGAAATACCTCAAGCAAACTGTTGGAAGCCCGTAGAGTTCTTCAAAAACCCTGCAGTACATTTCACCGGTAGCTTTTGTAATTGCATAAGGGGATTGGGGATTTACAGGCATATCTTCTATTTTAGGAAGAGTTGGAGTGTCGCCATATACTGAAGAAGAGGACGAAATTACGACTTTCTTGATTCCCGCGTCTTTTGCAGCGATAAGGACATTCAGAGTGCCTGTTACGTTTGCTTCGTTGGAACTGTAGGGGTCTTTTACACTTCTAGGAACGCTGGGGATGGCTGCGAGGTGGAAGACATAATCTTTTCCCTGGAATATTTCAGTCAGGTTCAGGTCCACTATGCTGCCTTTTATCAGGGTGAGGTTTTTGTGGTCTAACAGGTGTTCGATGTTTTCCATCCTGCCGGTTATTCCGTTATCAATTACTGTTACTTCATTATCCTCAAGCAACTTTTCAGTAAGGTGGGAGCCAATGAAGCCCATTCCGCCCGTGACTATTACATTTTTATTTTTCAAATAATCCCCTCTGTAAAATTGTAAAATTATGAAAGTCTTTGGAGTTTTCTTTTCTGCACTTCTTTTTTAATTCTCTGGATGTGGCCTCTTCCGAGGGCTTTGACTTCACAGCCAAGTTCGAAGTATCTTCTTATTTTTTCATCGGATATTATCCCGAAGCAGTCAATCACTGCGATAGGCCCGCCTGCCATCTCTACGATAACTTCAGGTTCAAGGTTAAGATATTCATTATGTGGAACTGCGAGGATCAGGGCTTCTATACCTTTAATAGCTGTTGAAAAGTCCTCTTCGATTTTTAGCTCAGTCAAATTGTCCTGGTTCCTGAAGAAACGCTTCCAGGACTGGCCGGATGCCGGATAAGTGTCCTGGCTTTCCATCTCGTACCAGTGGTCCACGTAAGGGTCATGGACACGCATCTCAGCGCCCATTTCAGTAAGTTTCCTTACGACAATTTCGCTTCCGCTGTATCTGGTGTCGCCTACATCCTGCCTGTAACTGGCTCCGCAGATCAGGACATCTGCTCCGGCAATGTACCGATCCATGTTTCTGAGAGCATCCCTTGTGAGTTCGGCTACATGAAGGGCTCTGGTGTCGTTGACATCAATTGATGTGGGAGTGATCTTAAATACATCATCCCCATCTTCAAAGCCAAGGATGTGCTTGTAAGCCCAGTAACCCAGACCTCCGTCTTTTGGGAGGCAGTAACCCCCGATTCCCGGTCCGGGGAAGATCATGTTGCTGTGGGTTGGACGCATTTTTATTGCATCTACCACCTTTATGATGTCCACACCGTTTCTTTCGGAAAAAAGGCTCCATTCATTGAGAAATGCGAGTATTGTTGCACGGTATGAATTTTCAATAATTTTTGCAGTTTCGGACTCTATCGGCCTGTCCATCACTGTCAGGGGATAGTCTTTAGTGTTGATTACTTCCCTGAGGAATTTTTCAACCTTTACTCTTGCTTCGTCGGTGCAGCCGGCACAGACTCTCCAGAAGTCACGTACACTTGCAACGTAATCTTTTCCTGGCATGACTCGCTCATAACTGTGTGCAAGTAGAGGAGTTGAATCGATTCCACGCTTGTAGAAGGCTTTTTTCAGAAGAGGAAGGGCAACGAATTCGGTAGTTCCCGGAGCAACGGTCGTTTCGATCAGGACAAGGCAGTCTGGACTTATATTTTCTCCGATTGTTTTCATGGAAGCTTCAAGGGCAGCCATGTCGGTTTCGCCGGTTCTGACGTTTCCAAGTTCACATTTTACATAATCGCACTGAATATCTACCACAACAACGTCAGCAAGCTTCAGGCAGTCGTTTGTGTATGTAGATACCAGTGTTTTTGTTTCAAGAACACAGCGTTTTATAATCTCATCTACTTCTTTGTCTTCTGATTTTACAGGAGATTGGCCTCTGTTGAGCAGTGGGATTTTCCAGTAACTTCGGGGGCTTGGCCTCTGGCAACCGATTACAAATTTACTGTAGTTCCCGTTTTCGTCTTTGGTATCTGCAATGATCGCAGCCATCACAGCTCCGACGAACCCCACTCCCATTACGACAACAATTTCTTTTCCTTCGTTCCGGGCCTGATTTACGAGTGATTCAATTCTTTTGAATTCTTCTTCATATTCTTCAGGTTCAGGTAATGGAAATTCTTCTCCTTCTGGGCTAATTGAGTAGTCTGTAATACGAGAAGTAAGATCTATGGGTGAGCCCCTTTCATTCTGGAGACTTTCTGGGCTAATAAAATTATTTTTAATTTGAGAGGACATAACTTTTTCTCCAAAAGTTTTCAATTTAAGTGACTATTTTTCTGATTAAATCTTATATCTGACTCAGGCCTTGTGCCGAGAATAATTGCAATCTTCATATTTTTAGCGCGTCCTTGCCGGGAAATAGTCACTTACTTTCTTAATTTTTAGTGAATTACACTTTATAATTATTTAAGTTCTTTGATTCTTGTGTATTACTTATCAGACGTGATTTTTTTTCATAGCATCTTATAATTCATAGTCATAATTTTGCTACATTGTGACTTTTTTAATAAAGCTATTGCAATATGATTTTCTCAAATAAATCCTGGACCTGAAAAGTTTTTCAGAATTGTACTGAATAATTGCGCTTTAAAGGAAAATACATAGAACCATTCGTTTTTAAGAAATCGTCAATGATTTATAAGAATGCAAAATCGAGGTTTTTGGGTGCGTTTTATAGATTTCAGGCGTTTTTGAATTATTTCCTCAAAAGGTTTTATTCCATTTTTTCCCGGCAGGTTGTCCGTCAGATAACCTTCTCTAAATGAGGTTCTCAGGTTATGCGTGTTTTTATCCTTGAGGCAATCTCAATAATCGCGACGAGCATTTCTCCTCACAGTAATATATATATTTATTCTAATTAGTCGTTTTAGATTAGTATTTATACTTGCAAATTGCTTCGTCTTAGCTAATTAGTCTCATGGTGCCGATTTTTGAGAGTTACATAGTGTTCTGGACTAAAGTGTTGCTTTTCATCACAAGATCTAATATATAATTTAAATTACATGTTTATTCTTCCAACAAGGGGTGTATTAAAACGGGTGCAGAGCTGGCGACAGGGAGAACTTATCGATTTCTTATGCCGCATGAGGTTTTAAGAGAAAGGCAGGATGGTTCCCATAACATAACCGTGCTCCTGCCGGCTTATAATGAAGAAGTGTCCATAGGAAGCGTTGTCCTGCTTGCAAGAAGGTATGCTGACAGGGTGATAGTTATTGACGACGGCAGCTCGGACCGGACAGCCGAGGTTGCTGCAAACGCCGGGGCTGAAGTGATTGTGCATTTCCCCAATCTGGGCAAGGGCATGGCTTTTAAGACCGGGTTTGAGGCCGCCGGGGATGCAGATATTATAGTTACCATGGACTCGGACGGGCAGCACAACCCTGCCGATATCCCGAAGCTCGTTGCTCCCATCCTGGAGGGCGTTGCAGACATGGTGAATGGCAGCCGTTATCTTAATGGTCGCGCCACCGACACTCCAGCCTACCGGCGCATAGGTCAGACGATCCTTGACAAGGTTACGGTCCTGAACTCCGGAGTCAATATTACCGACTCCCAGAGCGGGTTCCGCGCCTTTTCCGCCTCCACAAAAGATATCTTCCGCTTCAACGCCACAGGCATGGCAATAGAAAGTGAAATGCTCGCAGACGCCGGCAGGGCCGGGTTAAGGGTAACAGAAGTGGAGATCCAGGTCAGGTACGACGTCGACGGCTCAACCGAACATCCTGTAAGGCACGGCCTGGGTGTTTTGTTCAGGATTTTTAAGGACATCGAATATAATAAGCCCCTGTACTGCTTCACCCTGCCCGGTTCTCTCCTCAGCGCAGGCGGGTTATACATGGGCTTCGGTTTTTTGCGGACCTTTTACCTTGGTGGGAACCTTAACTTCGGGCCCGCAGTTTTGATGATCCTGCTGACCCTCACCGGGTCCTTTATGGCTTTGACCGGAATTATGCTGCATTCGATAGCTGGCCTGATCACGCATCTAAAATGAGGGGAAATGAGTGGGTCACGTGGGTCTATCTCGTGAACTTTCCGAAATCAGGAAACTGGGTTTCAAGCATGGCATCAGACAAAAAAGATTCAAAGCAGGTTTGGGAGGGCCTGATGAATACCTCTGAGGCAATCCCGGATCTGTATACTGATTTTTCGGCTGTTGATGGAATGCGGGCGCAGAGGGAAAAAAGCTGGGGATTTCGGTCCTGCAAACTTTTTTTCTTTGGTTTTCAGGTGCTGGAGCTCTCACCGGGTGCCATAGGCAGCCGGTCCTTCCCTAAAAATTGCTACCTGGACGCTGTAATGCAAACCCAGGGCTCTTCTTTTTTCGCGTATTTTTTCTTAAGGTTGCTTCGGGTGAGTTTACAGAGGTACCCGGGACTGGACAAAAATAATAATTGAAACTTAAAACCCTCTTTTAAATCAAAATCCGGTCTTGAATGGGTCATTAATGGGTCATGAATGGGTCATTAATGGGTCTAAGGGTCAAAAATTAAGCACATAATAAATACCCTGTCCCTTCTCACCCACTTGTCTGAGGACTTTTTTGTCAACCAGGTCTTGAAGGTCACGTTTTGCTGTGGAGGCACTCACATCACATATATGCTGGAATTCTTTATTTGTGATCTGTCCTTTCATCCGGAGATATTCGATAGCCTTTATCTGCCGGGTGTCGAGTCCTATCTGGCCGTATTTTTCTTTTATTGAGCGGTCACTGCTGAGTTTAAGGACTGTTTTTTCAACCCTTGATATCTCTACGGCAATGCCAAAAATAAAATACTCCAGCCATTCGGTAAGGTCTCCGGCTTTTGCGTCGGCATTGGCAAGGACTGAGTAATAGGCAGGACGATCCTCATTGTAGTATTCCTCCAGGGCAAAAAACTTCTTTATGTCAAAGCCCCTTTTTGTTAAAATAAGAGTAGCAAGAGCTCTTGCAGTTCTCCCGTTGCCATCAACGAAAGGGTGGATGCGGGCAAGTTCGTAGTGGGTTATTCCTGCCTGTACGGCAGGCATGAGGTCGAGGGCATCTTCACTATTCAGCCACTCGACAAGAGCTTTCATAAGCGCAGGGACTTCTTCAGGTCCCGGCGGAGTATAGGTGACCTTGCCAGTTTTCGGATTTCCTACAACAACCCGGACTTTTCGGTAGTATCCGGCAGAATCTTCGGGCAGGACGCCTTTTACCGTAAGCCTGTGGATTTCGAGGAGAATTTCTTCGGTAATTTTGGGGTTTTCTTCCAGGCTGTCTATGTATTCAAGTACATCAACATAGTTCCAAACTTCTTTTTTGTCCTTCTCATGAGCAAGGATATCCTTTCCATCAATGACCATCCCCACTTCTTCAAGAGTAAGCGGGTTACCCTCGATGCTTGTCGTGTGGTGGGTCTGCCTGATCAGGGCTTCTCGCTGAAGCTGCTTTTCCCAGGCCGGGATGAGAGGGCTGTTTATGATGACTTCCCGGGCAGCCTGAGCCCTCGCAAGCAGACGTACGATTTTATTGGTATATTTAAAATTAGGCTGAAACATCTACTTATCCGCCTTTTTGTCCCTCTTTAATAGGGTGATCCTGTTCATTCAATTTCAGCAAGGATAGATTTGAACATCGGGATAAGGGGTGGAATATCCTGTTGTACAGTGTCCCATAAAATTATCAGATCCACACCAAAATAACCATGAATTAGCCTGTCTCGCATGGTAGCCATCTCTCTCCATGGGATAACCCGATATTTTTCCCTTATCTCCAGAGGTACGTTCTTAGACGCCTCGCCTATGATTTCTATAGCTCTGATCACGGCATATTTGTGTTTTTCTATCATTGACGAACCGGTCATAGGAATATTCGGCGATGAATTCCTGAATATCGAGCAGAGCATTAAGTATGTCTTCTATGTAATCCCCTGCAACTCGGGTAGTCATACTTCAACCACCTCTGAAAGAACGTGTTTGCCGATTCTGGGTTTCAGGGCAGTTTTTGATACAAGATCGACCTTTATTCCAAGTTTATCCGACAACTCATTCTCAAGCCTGGCATAACCCAGCAGCGTGATGGACCCGTTGAATTCCACCAGGATGTCCAGATCGCTTGAAAGCCTCTGCTCTCCCCGGACGTATGAACCAAAAACTCCCATATATTTGATAGGGTACTTCTTCTTTAATTCAGGAAGCATTTCCTGCAGTTTTTTGATGTATATATCAACTTCACGCTGGTCCTGCAGTTTCATGGCATTTTGAATTTATGGTCATTCGTATATAAAGTAATGGTTTTGCTGCCTCTTAAAGGGCTCTGAAAACTCTGAGTGGACATGGGATGGCCTGATGGACGCCTCTGGAGATCTCATACCGGTGGACTGATTTTCCGGCTGTTGATGAAATACGGGTGCAGAGGGAAAAGAGCTGGTAATTTCAATCCTGCAAGCCTTTTTTAACCTCGTTTTCTGTCCCGGAGCTCTCACCGGGTGCTGCAGGCAGCCGGCCTTTCCCTAAAAATTGCTGCGTGGAAGCTGTAATGCAAATCCCGGGCTCTTCTTTTTTCGTGTTTTCTTTCTTAAGGTTGTTTCGGGTGAGTTTGCAGAGGTGCCCGGGACTGGAGAAAAATAAAAACTGAGTTTTAAATCTCGGGTATTAAGCAACGCCGTGGGTATGTTTAAGTATATGCAATTACACAAATCTATGTAAAAGAGGAATATTATGAAAAGATTCACTATTTCTGTTCCCGACAACCTCAAAAAAGAGCTTGATTCAATGGCTGATATTAACTGGGTAGAGGTAGCCAGGAAGGGGATTGAGGACAAACTTAAGAACCTTGAACAATTTGAAGCCCTTGAAAAAAGAGGTGATCTGTGATGTCAACGATTACAATACCTGTTACAGATGACCTTTACAGGAGGATGGAGCATTTTTCCTGGGTGAAATGGTCTGAGGTTGCAAGACACTCCCTCCGGAAAAGGGAAATATTTGAGAAATATTTAAGATCCGGAGAACTATCTGACGAAGACGCGGAGTTCTGCGATAAAATTGATTGGCACCCTGTAGATGAAATGTCTTTCAAAAAGGATTTTGCGCGAAAATTAGAAAATTCGAAAAAAGAAACCTCCATGAAGGTTAAAGACATTTCTGACATCTTTGAGTGATCGGAATGCCATACACCCTTTTTATAGTTCCTTCCTGTAAAAAAGAGATCAACAAAGCATGTAAGAATAATGCACAACTAAAACACTCTTTGACCAAAAAAATACAAGAAATCTGTGAAAATCCCTCTCACTACAAACCTTTGAGAAACGACCTTTGTGGTCTGCGCAGAGTGCATATTCTTAAAAGCTTTGTCCTGATCTTCAACGTAGACGAGAACGAAAATTCCGTGACCCTGGTTAGTTTTTCGCATCACGATACTGCTTACTCGCGTTAATCGAGGGTTTTTTCATGGAACCTTCGAGACTTCAGGAATGGTTGTATGGGACTCGGGTACTTTGAGAGAGAAATGATAACAAGGTTTATCTCCTGTTACGAAAAATAAGTCTCATATGGAGAAACGTGCCGAGATCAAAGTATATGGTCGAGTCCAAAAAGCAGGTTTCAGAGATTTCATTGATGAGATTGCCTTTAATCTGAATCTCAATGGATACGTTAAAAATCTTGATGACGGGACAGTACAGGTTGTTTGTGAGGGAAACGAAGACGCCATTCGTGAATTGCTCACAAAAATTAACATTACTCAATATCCCATTCGTGTAGAAAATATTGATGTGGTCTACAAAAAGCCAACAGGTGAGTATACAGCATTTGAGCTTATCAGAGACGAGGATCTGACCACCGCAACTTATGAAAGAATGGACGCGGCTGCGAGATATATTCGAGAAATGAATTCAAACCTCGGCGGGAAAATGGACTTCATCGGCGGGAAAATTGATGTTCTCGGCGGGAAAATGGACTCAATCGGCGGGAAAATTGATGTTATCGGTGGAAAAATGGATTCCATCGGTGGGAAAATTGAATCCCTCGGCGGGAAAATTGATGTGCTGGGCAATAAAATCGATCAGGCCAGGGTGGAAATAACATACGAAATCCGCGTAAGCCGGGATAATTTCAGGTCCCATCTTGATGAAAGGATTTCCACCATAGAACGCGAGTTATCTCTTATTAAAGCAAAAGTCATTCCCTGAAATACTGCTTGAGCAAAACATCTGGCTCAGTAGTCAACTACCTCTGAGCTAAAGATTCTGTGGGTTCTTGCTGAGGTTTTATGAAAGCCAGGGCTTTTGGAGAAGGCGCCTGAAAAGTTGAGGGTTTGAAAGGACCACAGGTGCTTGAGACCTACTTTTGTGCAGTTTTCAAGGTCTCATAGGTAGTCCGTTAAAACCCGGCTAGAATCTCTCCGGGCAAGTTTGCAGAGGTTGCCGGGCCGGGAGAAAAATAAAAATAAAAAATAAAAACCGGCAGGCTCCCGGTTAGATTGCTCCTGATCTTCTTCAGTCGCTCTCTCAAGGCCCGAACTTTCCTCCGCTTTTTTTCCGGCTTCAGTGCCTTCTCTTCAGTATCATAATCCCTATTATGAGCGTTCCCGCAAAGCCTATGATGAAGGACGCCAGTTTAGGGGGATTTTTTATAACCTTTTCTGCCTGGAGAATTTCTCCCCGAATCTGGGGGTCGAGGTTTTCGAGTCCGAGTGAACTTGCGGTATCAAGAATGGACTGCTCGGTTTCCAGGGTGGAAGGACTTTTATCCTCTATTGAAAGGTCGGTGGCTTTTGAGTCCACTTTTTGTTTTTTGTCTGACCCATGTGATTTTTTGGGGGCACATATCGCCAGCTCTTTCTGGGCTATGCCTGTAAGGCCTTTGCCGTTTTCATAGGCAGCTGCAAAGAGGAGGTAGTCTCCGGGAGGGAGGTCAAAGGTTGTCAGGGAGAGGGTGGTCTGGTTCTCGTCTCCTATGCTTATCGTACCGTTGCCTTCTCCGATCATGGTCTGGATTTCGGTCGTGAGTTCATCTTTGCTGAATTTGGAATCGTAGTTTGTAGAATTAATGCCGAATTCATTGATGATATCGATTCCGTTAACGAAGATATCGGTCCCGTGCACTGTCCCGTTTGAGCTGACATTTATTTCTGCGCGGTAGGCATCTTCCCTTATCAGCAGGGCCCCGTATGTGTAGCTCCCCTGAGCCGGAGCCTTTTTCAGGTTCAGGCTGACTTCAAGATTTTCGCATTCTTCGAGTTTGTTTGGGGAATCTACTTTCAGTTCGTATTCCAGTACCTCAAAACAGGTTGCCGAAAGGACCTTCCTCTCCGCCTCAGGCTCTTCATTTTCGTTGCCTGCAAGCATTATGAGTACTCCGTAACTGCCTGCTGGAAGGGGGTCAAGGGTCAGGGGGGCGGAAAGGTCCCCGGTTTCGTTCAGGACTGTGGTGGTTACCAGAGTTGTAGAACCCGTGCTACTATCGAAGATTTCCTTGAAGCTCCCGGCGTTCCCATCCCTGAGATCCGTAAAGGCGTCTTTAAGGGAATTCACATCAAGCCCCTGGACCAGGTAAATATTCACTTTCTGCTTCCCGAAAGCTGCAGGTCCTTTGAAATCCATCTTCACTTTCTTGTTTTCAGTGTAAAAGGGATGGGTGGAGTATGGGTATGTAAGTACAAGTTCCGTATCATCTCCGGCGGATACCCCTGATTTCAGTTCAAGAGTAGTTCCCGCACTTTGAAGGCTGTTTGCCCCGCTGTATGTAAAATTAAGAGGCTGTGGGAGCTGAATTTCCTCTCCTCCGCTGAGAAGGATCCAGCCGCCTTCCGTCAGGCTCTCATTATGGTCTGCAAAAAAAACGCTGTTATCATTTTTTTCGAGAACTGCAATCCAGGGCTCTTCTTCGGAAAATGCCGCTGATACTGAAATGAGTGAAAAAGTAAGCATCAAAACTGTCAGGGCTAACCTGAATGTTTTGCCATAAATTCCATTATATATTTCCGTTCTTTTTTTCATTACTACTACCCCTTAGTTATTCTCTTCCCTGCTTAATTCCAGATTTTTTACTCTTTTTCAGGGCTTTAGCTGTTAATCTTTTTTTAATTAAATATTATTCAACATTCATATCTTTATTTAAAAATACATGTTCGCCATTAAAGAGATTTGCAAGGGGTTCCGGAACATTTAAAATATTTAATCTTAAAAGTGTTTAATATTTTAAGTGTTTAAATACTCTTTTTGTCTTCCAGAACTCCATAACTTTAACGCTTTTTAATCCTTGAATAAAGCAGAAGTAGTAGCATTCCGGCTAAGATCCCTTCTATCCATATGTTTGAGCCCTTCCAGTCCCGGGATAAATCTTCTTTTTGGCCCTCTTTTTGTTCCGAAGAGGGTGTTATATCCGAAGGCAGGCTTTCTGCCGGCTGCAGGGTAACCTGCTTTGTAACGTCCCCTACCTTTATCTCAAAATTGCCTGCCGGGATCGATTTAGTGTCATACTTATAGCTGAAATTCCCTGAATCCACCTTCACCTGCTGGAAACCTGTAATCCTGAGCTTGACATCAGAGGCATTTGATTTCCCGTCAAGCCTGATCTTGTAAGTCCCCGGGGGGACGCCTGCCTGGGAAACCGTGGCCTCTCCTTCTTTTGCAGTTCCAGTTATGGTTATCCAGAGAATCATCTTTACTCTCACGTTCAGGTCATCGACACCTATTGCCTGCACAGTAAAACGGTTGTTGAACCCGGGCGGGATTTTTACGTCGTCAAGCAGATACTCGTATTTGCCGTCCGAGACCCGGACATCCTTTTCAAAGGACACCCACACGTCTGCTGTCTCTCCTGCGAAATCGGCTCCTCTGATCTCTATTGTGTCCCCAACTACCGGGTTTTCAGGGATAAGTTCCCAGCTGTTAGTTGCAGCATTCCCGGGAAAGGGGATCAGGCATAGAAGTACCGAAAGACAGAACAGCAGTTTCAGCTTTTTTCTATTACTCCGGTTCTGGATAAACGCGGAAGCGAATTTCACGAATGTAATCCCCTCAGAAAGCAAAAGTCCGAATCTCCTTTTTCAATATTTTTGTCTTAATTTGAATCACATAACTTTCAGATAATCTGCAGATAAATCAACATGCTTATATTGTTTTTCTTTTTAATACCCTGGGCTTCAGGCAGCAAAGAATTTCACTACAGGCTGGCATTCACAATGATATCTCTCAGAAAAGTCTATTTATATTTTACCTTGATTTTTATACGACTTGCCGCCGAATCTGAATCTGGTTATTAATGGGAATCGCATGGTTATCAGTATTTCTCATCAGGCGTGTATATTGAGCGCGACCTTTTGAATGCGATCCCATTGATTACCTGTGATGAGTTCTTACGCTTTTTACGTTTTTCCCGGAAATTTGAGTTCCCCTATTGTCTCTTTTACCTGTTTATCCGTTTTCAGTATATACAGATAATAAATGCAGATAATCAAACCGGAGATTACAACCAGAAGGACCTGGTTTATTCCTGCGGTTTTGAGAGCTATCAGGACTGCTCCTGCAGGGATAAAGAGGACCAGGTTTGAGAATACTATTTTCAGGGCTCTTGATGTCTTTACCCCGGAGTAGTACATCATTTTCAGGCACAGGTAGCCGTACACTACAATGCCTGATATGGAGAAGAGGGCAAGAGCTATACGGGCACTTCCGAACATGCCGCCAATTGTGAGGGACAGGAAGCGGGTTGTCAGGTTGAAGAAATTGTAGTTGAAGCCGAAATGGTGTTCTTCTACTACCAGGTATATTGTGGTTAAGGGGGATGAGATAAACCATATAAAAGCCCAGAGGCTCAGGATCTGGGCGTAGACTCCTGCTTCTGTCCAGGCACTCCCGAAAATCACGGTAAAGACATCGCTTCCGACAATTGTGAGAATCAATATAGGGAACATGCCTATGAGCACGAGCATTCTGAATACACTTTCAACAAGAGTACTGAGGGTGCCTTCGGATATTGCCCTTGATGCCCTTTGGTAAAAGACCTGTGAGATTGAACCTCCAATAAAACTCATAGGTAACTGGAGCAGGCGGAATCCCAGGGAATAAAAGCCAACCACCGCAGGAGTGAAAAAGGCTGAAAGAAGAAAAGCCGGAAGCTGCCAGGAGATTGAGTTCATAAGGGCAGACCAGCTGTCTATGAGTGGAAGTTTGCGGTGCCGTATAGAGCTTTCATATATCTTTTTCCAGCTCAAGCTCTTTGTTATCAGGTTTCTATCATCTCTCCAGATCTGCCCTCCAAGCACGAATGTTGCTACAGACTGGCCCGCAAGGCTGCCGCCGATTAAACCAGTTGCAGTTGGGGGGCGTTCTGCAAGCCCGAGGATGATCTGGGTTGCAGTGGTCGAAACCGAACTGAAAACCCTTGAGAAGGAGAGCCTCTTGAAGAGTTTTGTTCTTGAGTTCCAGTTGTTGAGTGCGAGAAAAACTCCATTTACAAACACGAACGGGGGGACAAGCCAGAGATAATCCCCTATCTGCGGGGCATTCAAAAGGTCAATTATCGGGGTTTTGAAGTACCAGATAACTGGCACGGTTAAACCGGTAACAAAAAAGACTGCGAGGAAACTCAGCCCTAAAAGGTTTATTGCTTCCTCGTCTGATTCAGGCAGCATTATAGATAACTCATACCTCAGGCATGCAATAACGCTTATAATGCTCGTGATAGAAATATACAGAGCCCAGACTCCAAAATCCTCCGGTCCGTAAAGGCGGGTCAGAACAGGAGCTGACAGAATCGTAAGGATCTGAGCAAAGGTTGTTCCGCCTGCGAGTGTCAGCACATCTGATACAAAACTTGCCTTCTTTTCTTTTTTATATGGCTTTTTTGCCACATCTGCTTTCTTTTCATCCATAGCCACTACCCTGGCAAGGGATATTGTTTTTCAGGCCCGATAACTGGAAGCTTTTAAATCTCTGAAGTGAATCGTTTAAATTCCTGCGGTTATACTTGTTCCTGTGGTTATATTTGCCCTTTTAAGAATCCTGATTCTTCAGAATTTCAGTAACCTGGCCTTTCCTTACTTTTTACCCTGGCCTTTTCTCCCTTCCCAATTTCCTATACACAAATTATCCTTATAAACTCATCCGACTCAACAGTCCCCTTCTCCCAGTAGTGACAGCCTGGACCCCGAAAACTCATAAAGTATGGGATTTTTATCCAGCCGGCATCTCCAGGTATTTGTTCCCTTTTCCCGTTTACCAGAGATTATAGCCCCTGGGCTCAAAGGGTAAAATAATTATTGAACCTTTAACAGAAATTCACTGTTAACTTTTTAACAGCCGAAGTTCCTGGAACCAACATCAATCAAGTTAATCCACTTGAGGCAGCCATATCTCTGGCAAAAAAGAATTTTCTTTTAGCTGCCGGTTGATGTTGTTTTATTCTTTTTGTGAATGAAGATCAATTTAGTCTTTTAATTGATCCTTACTTTTAATTGATCCTTACTTTTAATTGATCCTTATATTATCGTAATTTATTTAGCAACTATGATTTATTCAGCAACATGGCACTGTTTTTAGATCCCCGGCTCAATCTGACTGGTCCACCAGTTATAGATTTCCTCTCCGCTGGTAATCCAGGCGTTTTTGCTGGCACAGTACTCAAGGACTTTCTCGTAATATTTAAGAGTCTCTCCCTCAATGCATGTGTTGTTATGCCAGAGGATAGTAATCACGCCGTTATACCGTTCAACAGTATCGATAAGATACTTCGTACATTCCCAGGCTTTTTTAACATCAAGGCGCATGTAGTCTTTCAAAAGTGAGCGGTCCATTATCACCAGTGGAAGCTCCATAATGTCGATCTGGCGCCCCTCATTCAAATTAAAAGGCCTGAAAGGATGGCACATCCCATTTCTAAAGCCAGCGCAGTCTGGATACCCCAGTGTGGTGTCGTATTTGAACCCCGCTTTACTCAACAATTCCCAGGTATTCGGTACGCTAAACCTTAAATAGTGATTTCTGTACCCGATAACCCTTTTTCCCAAGACTTTCTCAAGCCGACTTTTTTTTTCTTTGATGTCTTCAAGGCTATTGTAAGATTCATGCCCCCCATGCAGGCCAACTTCCCATCCACTGTCGGATATAAAGCCCATTTCAGATTCAAGGTCTTTAATGTTATAATTAAAGTCCGTTTCTTCAGGGTTCAGGGCAAGAAAATAAAAACTGGATTTTGCATCATATTTTGCCTCCAGCTCCACTATTTTCCTGAAGTTCCAGCATGGATTACATTTCTTGCAAATCCTGGAAAAAGGGGTTTTCATCGTCTCGGTCAGATTCTTTCTGGCAAGAGCTTTAATAGACCCGATAATCGGATACAATTTTTCCGGGTAAACCGCGTCGATGTCGTGTGTGAGGCAGACCGCAAACTTTTTTCCGTCCGGATACTGCGGTTTCAGCCCGTTTTCTAATAGAAATTTGGAAACTCTCGGTTCAAAAATACTTCTCTGGCTGCTTAGATAGTACGGAAACCTTTCATACCTGTCGCGAAAGATCAGGTCGTACTCTTCCTTTCTGGTAAAGAGCTCCCAGAGTTCCTTGTTTTCTTTCAGTTTTTCAAACATAATTATCGCCCTATTTCCCGGATATAAAAAACAAATTCTTCTTAAAAAGGGGAATTTTTCCCCTTTATATTATCTCATGTGAATTCTTATCTCCCCTCCCAATCCCCTTATACACAAACCCCTTTCCAATAAACTCATCCGGCTCAACTACATTTCTTCCATCAACAATTACCGGATTCTTTTTCCCACTTACTTTTTTCACCCAATCAGCTGTCACATCAGAGTAGGCGCTGTGTCCTGCAAGCACGATTACAGCATCCGCACCTTTTACAACCTCTTCCAGGTTATCCGAAATCTCGACGCCCGGATAATTGACAACGTATGGGTCGTGTACCATAACACTGGCCCCAGCTTTCAGGCAGAGGTCCCTGTACGGTTCTGACGGGGTGTTCCTGGCATCATCCGAGTCGCTGATAAATGCCCAGCCGAGCATTGCAACCTTTGAGCCCTTCATCTCCTTTCCAAGCCTCTCAAGGGCTGCAACAGTCAGGTTGTACATGTGTGAAGGCATAAAGTCATTGACTTTTCTGGCAAGCACGTAGATTGAATCCGCACCTTCGGGATAGTCCAGCTGTCCAGTCCCGATCTTGACCCCTCTTTCCAGGTGGTATGTATCTTTGGTCAGGCAGTGGCCTCCAACCCCTGCTCCGGGCCAGAGGATAGCTCTTGTTATACCCTCGCCTTTTAAGCTGTCAACCCCGGTCCTGACGTCATAGACATTTATGCCCATGGCTTCACAGTAAAGGGCAAGCTGGTTGATTGCTGCAATCTGAAGGTCGCGGAAAGTGTTCTCCGCAGTTTTTGTAACCTCGGCTGCAGTTGCACTCATCGGGATAACTTTTCCGACAGTGAGCACCGGTGAGTAAAGCTCAACAGCCCTTTTTGTGCTTGCCTCATCAATTCCGCCTACTATCCGGTCGTGTTCTCTGATGTTTTTCAAAAGCCTGCCTACCATTACCCTTTCAGGGGCATGGGCCAGGGCAAAATCTTCGCCTGCTTTCAGGCCGGACTCTTCCTCAAGGATCTGCTTTGCCATTCCTGCGGTTGTTCCCGGAGTGATTGTGGATTCGAGGACCACAAGCATACCCGGTCTCAGATATTTTCCGGCGTTTCTGATCCCCTCTATGAGAGCGCTGAAATCAGGTATAAGGTCTCTGGGATTTGCAAAAGGAGTCTGAATTGCAAGTGTGACTGCATCAAGTTCGGAGATCCTTGAGAAATCGGGGGTACATTCGAACTTGCCTGCTTTTACGACCTTTTCAATGAGTTCTTCAAGGCCTGGCTCTTCCCCTTTGAGCGGGCTTTCTCCCCTGTTGAGCATATCAATCTTGTAGCCTGAGCTTTTTGAGTCGCGCTGGAAGCCCAGTACTTTGTCAAAACAGGGAGCATCTGCGAATAAGACGGCTGCAGGGATTCCTACATAACCCATGCCAAGTACTCCTATTTTTTTGATAGGGCCGCGTTCCTTTAGAAGTTTTTCCAATTTGCTCATGCTTTATCACTTTCCAGTATTGTTTTTAAGATATTCTTCCATTTCTCTGATGCATTCGGATTTTTATAGAACGAAGCGTAAAACCCCCGGGTTTAGACCAGGGGCAGTTCACTTCCATCACCGTTCTGGCTTTTATGCGGTTTACTGCCCGACTTCAATTAATCTCTCTTCTTCGTAGGACCTGATGGCTGCCATTGCTACTTCAAGGGCATGTTTTCCATCTTCGCCGCAGGGGTTAGGTTCTTTGCCCGTTTTAATACAATCTATGAAATAAACGAGTTCGTTTTTCAGAGGTTCGCTTGGTTCGACTTTGGCTTTTCTGATCCAGCCGTTGTCATGCAGCTCGACTGTCTGGTCGATGTAGTCCAGATAGGCTACTCCCTTGACCCCTATTGCTGTCAGTTGCCTTACTTTATGGGGAGTAAGCCAGTTTGTTTCAACAACGCCTGCAAAATTATGGTCCATGCGCAGGATAATT
Source organism: Methanosarcina sp. 2.H.A.1B.4 (assembly GCF_000979385.1). NCBI lineage: Archaea > Methanobacteriati > Methanobacteriota > Methanomicrobia > Methanosarcinales > Methanosarcinaceae > Methanosarcina > Methanosarcina sp. 2.H.A.1B.4. Next base: position 2,865 of record NZ_JJOV01000073.1, on the reverse strand, counting down.
GAGGCATGGTCTTCAAAAGAGTGGATATCTGCGCCTGCAATGGCGTAAACACCCCTGATCTTTTTGCCGTAAAGGTATGAAATGACGTCTATATCGTGAACACCGATATCCAGAATTACTCCAACGTCCCTTATCCTCGGGTTGTAGGGGCCGACTCTCCTGGTAGAGATGGATACTATCTTGCCAAGAGTGCCCGAATCTATGATTTCTTTGAGCCTTATAACTGCAGGGTTGAAACGTTCTATATGCCCTACCATTAGCACCTTATCTGCTTTCTTTGCAGCTTCTATCATCAGGTTCGCGTTTTCAACCGTGTCTGCAATCGGTTTTTCTACAAGGACATGAAGGCCTGCGTCCAGGGCGTCAAGGACTACCTGTTTATGCAGTTTTGTGGGCACAACGACGCTTACTGCATCAAGGCCTTCGGCAAACATTTTTTTGTAATCTGTATAGGCTTTCGTTTTAAACTGAGCGGCCATGGCTTCGACTCTGGTCTGGTCTACATCTGATATTCCGGCAAGCTCCACGCCCTCCATCTCGCTGTAGATTCTGACGTGGTTCTGTCCCATGGCGCCTGTGCCTATTACTCCTACTCTAATCAAGGTTTCACTTCCTGTTTCTGAGAATGCGGTTACTGCCCGGGAATTACTCAATCGTTTGAATAAAATTCTCTGGTTGCTTTAACTATCTTCTGCACGTCATCTCCGGATAAAGACGGATGTACAGGGAGGGAAAGAACCTCTTCTGCTGCTTTCTCCGAGACAGGCAGGGAATCTTTGTACCCGAGTTCCATATAATAGGGCTGTTTGTGGATGGGGATCGGGTAGTGTATTCCGGTTCCTATTTCTTTTTCCTTCAGGAAAGCTGCCAGTTCGTCCCTCTTTTGAGCTCTGATTGTGTACTGGTGGAAAACGTGGGTACAGCCAGGTTTTGTTACTGGAGGTACAAGCCCTGAAATGCCTTTGAGTCCGGCTGAAAGCATGGCTGCGTTTTTCTGCCTGGTAGCAGTAAACCCGTCCAGTTTTTCGAGCTGAACAAGCCCGATTGCAGCTGCAATGTCAGTCATGCGCAGGTTAAAGCCCAGCATTTCATGCAGATAGCGAACTTTTGAGCCATGAGCCCTGATCATCTGTGATTTTTCTGCGATTTCCTTTTCATTTGTTGTAATCATCCCGCCTTCACTTGTTGTCATGTTTTTAGTCGGGTAGAAGCTGAATGCTCCGGTCCCGAAACTGCCAACCCTTTTCCCGAGGCATTCTGCGCCATGGGACTGGCAGGCATCTTCAATCACGACAAGCTTGTGGTCTTCAGCGATTTCCATTATGGCTTTCATATCTGCAGAGTGTCCGTAGAGGTGGACAGGCATAATGGCTTTTGTTTTTGAAGTAATCTTTTCCTGGATTTTTTCGGGGTCTATATTATATGTATCCGGTTCAATATCTGCAAAAACAGGTTTTGCCCCGGTGTAAAGAATACTATTTGCAGTGGCAATAAAGGTGAAGGGACTTGTAATTACTTCGTCTTCTTTTCCAATGCCGTGGGCAAGAAGTGCGATATGCAGGGCTGCAGTGCCGGAGTTTACAGCAACTGCATACTCGCAGCCGGTGTACTCAGAAAAAGCAAGCTCGAACTCTTCTACTTTTGGTCCCTGTGCAATCATACCTGAGCTCAGGACCTTCGTTACTGCATCAATCTCTTCCTTGCCCAGCAGGGGCTTGGCGATTGGGATCATTTTTGGACCTCTTATAATTATCTTAATAAAACTTTAATATTACTTAACTTTGATTTTTTGATAGGTTTATATTCGGTTTAACTCTTTAAGATCTTCAGGAAGCTCCTGTATTCTGGCAGGTACACCGATCGCCAGCTTCCACGGAGGCACATCTTTTGTCACAAGGGCTCCTCCGGCAACCATTGCTCCTTCCCCTATTTCCACTCCCGGAAGCAGGGTCGCGTTAGCGCCTACAGATGCTCCTTTTCTCAAAACAGGGCCTTTAAGTTCGTATTTTTTACGGATGGGATATTTGTCGTTGGCAAGAACAGCACATGGTCCGATAAATACATTGTCTTCGATAACCACATTCGTTGGGATATAGACGTTTCCCTGAATACTTACATTGTTTCCTATCTTCACGTTTCCATCTACGATAACGTTCGTTCCGATAAGTACATTGTCCCCTATTTGTGTGTTTTCCCTGATCATTACGTTATGTCCGGTCTTGAAGTTTTTTCCGGTCTTTACGCTGGAAAAAATTGTCGAACCTGCTCTTATAATCGAGTTTGGACCTATAATGCAACCCGGAAAATCAAAGGCCTCTATCTCTACATCCTTTTTGAGGATCTCCATGAGGACTCTGTGTTCTGGATACCCCAGTATTACATTCTCCAGAATTACTGTGTCCTTTCCGATTATAGAGGTTCCATAAACCTTAGAAGAACTGTGTATTTTGAATTCTTTTGAGTTCATATTCTTCCCCCGTTTTTCTCCTGTACCTTATAATTCATTCGGAGTGCTTCGAATCAACGCTACATATCAATTATTTTTGTAGAAATTTGGGGTTTCCTGTTCGCGGATTACCTGGTTAATTTCTTGTACCTTGGTGGGCGCGAAGGTGATTATCAGTTATCGTTTTTCCCTGTACTCACTCCCTGTAATTCCCTAACTGTATTAATTTCTTCACTGAATACACTTTGTAATTATTTAAGTGATTTGGTTTATTTACCTATCTATTGTTTTCCGGATTTCTTCAGATAAGTTTCTCTTATTTATATTACGAAGCGTAAAACCCCTGAGTCTTTAGCTCAGGGGATATAAGCGTCAACCTAAACTGTTAACCGTTATTGATTCTGTCAATTGTTAAATAT
>NZ_JJOV01000016.1:0-56051 GCF_000979385.1 Methanosarcina sp. 2.H.A.1B.4 | reverse complement strand
AGATCAAAGAAATAAAAATTAAACTGATAGTGTATAACATAAACAAAAAAGTTGTAGAAATAATTTGCATAAAATTAAGGATTTCTACAGAGCCCAAAACTAATCAGCCCTGCAAAGTGCCCCTTCTAAAGCTGCAAATATTCACAGATGTAAAAGATCACAAGTTAAGAAAAAGTATATTCCGGGTCTGAGGTATATTTAAAAAAAGTGGAAAATAAATAAGTGTTGATGTAACTCAGTTAAGTGTCAATGTAAACTCAGTTACACAAATAACACTTAGTATCTGTTTTCTCTGGGTGTCCTGTGGTTAGGAAGACAATCCCTGCAGTAAACAGGTCTTTCCGGGTCAGGTTTGAAAGGTACTTCTGTCTCAGCTTTACAGTCTGAACAGGTTGTCTTGTGCATTTCTCTGGGAGCGCCGAAATTGGAATTAGAATTTCCTCTGAAGTTTCTGTCATTAAAAGCCATATTTGTTTCACCTTTGGTTTAGTTGTTAGTTAATTGTTTTAAAATAAGATTGTATAGAACTCTTTGATTAAAAACAAAAATTGGTTTTTAATAACAGATGAGTATACGTCTCTTTATTTATCAACACACATACATAGCACCTATAATATATAAAGGTATCCATATAAATGAAAATTCACTCTTTCAAATGAGAGAACAACTTCCAGACATGGTTTGCAGAGGAGATAACAGCCCATTTTCTGATAGCTCCCGAAAATGGGCTTCGCCTGAAAAACCTGCCACTATAATTTGAAAACAGCTCTCTAAAGCCAAAAATATGATTGATGATCTAAAAAATAGCCTCGAGGGAACCGATATATGAAGTGCAAAACTGATAGGGCTGGAAAATGCTCTTTCTAAAGCTGCAAAAGGTAATAGGTTTTCGATTTCTCCAAATATCTGCAAAAAGGATTCCGGGAAGATTCCAGCAGACTGCCGCCAGGAGAAATATATTTCAATTGGATTAACCGGGAAAAAAGATTCAACTATCGGATAACTCAAAAATCTGTCGATACCGATATATAACACGGGATATATATATCGGAAATGTAAAATTATGGACGATACCGATATACCCCTGATTCAAGAAGAACTTCTTGCAAGAATTGATGAAAAAATGAAGCGGCTAAACTCCATGAGGCCAATTCCGGCAGATGCTTTAGGAAGGCTTCATGAATATATGAGGTTGGTGCATACCTATCACTCCAATGCAATAGAAGGGAATACACTAACACTCCAGGAAACAAAACTTATTCTGGAAGAAGGGCTGACAATTGGTGGAAAATCACTCCGAGGACATCTTGAGGTGAGCAATAACGCAAAAGCTTTTGACCGGGTGGAAGAGCTAGCACAGAAAAAACACGCTATAGACCATGTTACAATTCAGGAGATCCATGAAATTGTAACCAGAGGTATACTTGAGGATGCCGGAAGATACCGCACCAGAAATATGAGGATAACAGGTGCAGTAAAGACTCCACCCGATTGGTCGAAGATAGTGGAACTGATGGATGAACTGATCGAAAATATTGCTGAAAGCAAGGAGCATCCCATTGAAACAGCTTCAGCCCTGCATCACAGATTTGTTGAGATTCATCCTTTCAATGACGGAAACGACAGAGTAGCCCGACTCCTCACAAACCTGTATTTGATTGCAAGGGATTATCCTCCTGTTGTGCTCAAAAAAGAGGATAGAGGAAAATACTACAAATCCCTTAAAGCTGCAGATGCAGGAAACCTCGGACAATTTACCAATTTCATTGCAAAAGCCGTGGATGAAAACCTGACCCTGTATCTCTCCATCTCAGGAGGAAACGACGAACTACTGCCTCTAAAAGAACTTGCCCTGGAAACCCCTTATTCTCAGGAATATCTCAGCCTGCGGGCTAGACAGGGACTCCTTGATGCAGTAAAAATAGGAAAAACATGGCATAGTCCAAAACGTGCGGTTGAGCAATATCTATCCGAGCATGGGAAAAAAGATGTTTGATGTGATTTCATTGGTCATCGGTTAAGGAATGTTCCTGCCTGTATGCTATCGATTTTAGAGTAAAAATTAGTCTCAAATTTCGAACACCGAAACTAAAATCGATACCCTGTTTCAACTTCAGATCAATATATGTTTTCGAGATCTGTCGCAGAAATAGGGCAATTTACCATGATTCCTCTCTTAGCCGAAGACACATGGATGTTATTTTAAGAAAAAATCCTATTGATACCAGGACTTACGCACTTGAAAGATAAAATCAAGTACAACAGACGTTGAAGTTTAATATATTATATAGTTGAAAGTTTAATGCTATTGAGTTCCAGTTCAACCGCGTAAGTCCTGGATACATAAAAAATAGCCCTGAAGAAAATCTATTGATAAAGCAAAACTAATCAGCCCTGCAAAGTGCTCCTTATAAAGCTGCAAATATTCACAAGATGTAAAAGATCAGAAGTTAAGAAAAAGTAATTCCGGTTTTATAAAGTACTAAAAAAGTGGAAAAGAAATAAGTGTTGATGTAACTCAGTTAAGTGTTAATGTAAACTCAGTTACACAAATAACACTTAATATCTGCTGTTTTCTCTGGGTGTCCTGTGGTTAGGAAGACAATCCCTGCAGTAAACAGGTCTTTCTGGGTCAGGTTTGAAAGGCACTTCTGTCTCAGCTTTACAGTCTGAACAGGTTGTCTTGTGCATTTCTCTGGGAGCGCCGAAATTGGAATTAGAATTTCCTCTGAAGTTTCTGTCATTAAAAGCCATATTTGTTTCACCTTTGGTTTTAGTTGTTAGTTAATTGTTCAAAAATAAGATTGTATAGAACTCTTTGATTAAAAACAAAAATTGGTTTTTAATAACAGATGATTATACGTCTCTTTATTTATCAACACACATACATGGCACCTATAATATATAAATATATCCATACAAATGAAAGCACACTCTTTCAAATGAGAGAACAACTTCCAGACCAGGTTCTGGAACAGATAAAAGTGCTGAAATTCTAATTCTGGCTGATTATGGATAAAGGACAAAGCTTATCGGGCCTGCAAAGTGCTTCTTCTAAATCTAAAAAAGCTCGCAGGTTTTCGAGATCTCAATATCTACAAAAGGATTAGGGAAAGAGTGAGGTAGACCACCGGCAGGAAAAATATATTCGTATAGAAATAAGAGGGAATAACAAAAATTTCAGCGTCCTTCTTTAGTAATAATAAATATTACAGAGTGGAATATAGAAATAAGTTGTCGTTAAATAAGTTGTCGTTAAATAAGTTGTCGTTAAATAAGTTGTCGTTTATAGAACTTTGTCCGCATCAACATCGATGCGATCCTGCAGAAAAGCAAAATATGGATTTCAGGCATCTTTTTCAGATACCTTTATTTCAGATACCTTTATCAGGCATCTTTATTCTGATACCTTTAAATCAGTACTTAATGTAGCCTTTACGCTCAAGCCATTCGACCTGGGGCCTTGTGTATTTCCAGATTACTTCGGCTTTGGAGTCCTGAACTTCCCAGGGATTGGCTATGACAATGTCGCCTTCACGGATCCACATTCTCTTCTTTTTAGAGCCTGGAATCCTGCCCATGCGGACAACGCCGTCCATACACTGAAGTGTTACCCTTTTCGCGCCGAGTAAACACGCAACCGTTGCCAGGACTTCATTTCTGTCCTTGCGAGGAGTTCGTACCCTGGATACTTCAGAGGTATCTCCTGAGTTTACTGGTCTTGTGGTTCCTAATTTTCTTTTTCTAATTGTGCTTCTGTAGTTTGCCAAATTAATTCCTCTTTAATGGATTTTTATTTTTGTATAGTTCAATATTGAATAATTAGTACAGGTTCTCATTTTCAATGCCGGTTTATCTTACTTTCCCCTACCGCACGAGGTGGAAATAAGTAAAGAAACAAAGAGAATAAACCAAAAAAACAAAAAGATGAATCAGGCGTTAATGTAAACTTAATTACAAGATTAACACCTGATGCAGATTATCGTTAGAATTTCTTGTGGTTAGGAAAACATTCCCTGCAGTATACTGGCCTGCCTTCGGTGGGTTTGAACGGTACTTCGGTCTCAACACCGCAGTCAGAGCAGGTTACTTTCGTCATTTCCCTTGGTCCGTTGTTACCACGGAAACCTCCGGAATTTCCCCTGAAATTTCTGTCATTAAAAGCCATTTTCGTTTCACCTCCGCTTTAGCGGATAGTCAATAATATAAAAACAAGATTGTATAGACCCTTAGATTAAAAACAAAAATTGGTTTTTAATAACAGATTATACATCTCTTTATTTTCAATACATATACTACACAGTCAAATTATATAAATGCATCCATACAAATGCACATAAACTCTCTCAAATGAGAGAACTCTTTTTAGACATGGATTTCAGAGGAGATAACAGCCCATTTTTTGATAACTTTTGAAACCAGGGTTACTTGAAAAATTTTCAACATGATTTGAAAACAGCTATTCTATGCCACAAATCATATTGATTATCTAAAAAACAGCCCAGAGGGAAATCTATCTATGAAGGGCAAAAATGATCAGGTATGGAAATTGCTACTTCTAGACCTGCAAAGGCTCTCAGTTTTTCGAGATTTCAGATTTTTAAAAAAGATTCGAGGAAGATTGGAGTAAACCGTCGGAAGGAAAAATATATTTTAATTGAATTGAAAATAGAGGAAGTTTCATTTATTATATAGCAATCCATTGTCGGATATATCCAATGAAAAAAGGATTTGGCTAACAGTTTTTAACTTTAACTCGGAAACAGCACCTCAATAAAGACTTACGATAAGCAAAACTTATCGGCCCTGTAAAGTGCTAATTCTCAAGCTGCAAATCTTCAAAGCTGCAAAAGATTACAGGTAAAGAGAAAAGTATATTCCGACTATAGTGTATTTTAAAAAAGTAAAAGAATTAGTCCGCTTGAGCAAAGCGAAACGGACCTCATGCGGTTGCGATTACATCGCAACTCCCAGGAAATATCAAATTTCCTGTGATCCCAATACGAAATTTGGGCGCTTAATATCTGCGGTTTTCTCTGGGTGTCCTGTGGTTAGGAAGACAGTCCCTGCAGTAAACAGGTCTTTCTGGGTCAGGTTTGAAAGGCACTTCTGTCTCAGCTTTACAGTCTGAACAGGTTGTCTTGTGCATTTCTCTAGGAGCGCCGAAATTGTTACCACCGAAGTTATTTCTGTCATTAAAAGCCATATTTGTTTCACCTTTGTTTTAGTTTTTGTTAATAGTTTAAAAATAAGATTGTATAGAGCTCTTTGTTTAAAAACAAAAATTGGTTTTTTAACAACAGATGAGTATACTTCTCTTTATTTTCAATACATCTACATCGCACTTCTAATATATAACTGTATCTATTCAAATGATGGCACTCTCTCAACTAAAAAAACACTTTATATCCAGAGTTTGCAGAAGAGATTTCTGAAAACCGCCTGCAGAAAAGAGATCTATGAGTTAATAAAAAAAGCCATTTCACTCTTAATTTTAAAAAGTTTTCAGGACTGTTTTTATGATAAGAAAGTAGATTAATGCTCTTTAGATTTACGAATTAATATTTACCCTTATTAGGGCGAAAGAAGGGCTAATCCCTATCATTTCAATGGTAATATACAGCCTTTACAGAGAAACAAGAAGAAATCAAAAGTATCTGGAATTGTTAAAAGTATCTGGAATTGTTAAAAGTATCTGGAATTGTTAAAAGTATCTGGAATTGTTAAAAGTATCTGGAATTGTTAAAAGTATCTGAAATTGTTAAAAGTATCTGAAATTGTTAAAAGTATCTGAAATTGTTAAAAGTATCTGGAATTATTATTACTGACCGGAATCCCCCCAACACAACCCCTAAATACCCTCACCCCCCTTGGTTTATCAGATTGCCATGGTTGACAGATCACATTCTCGTATGCGGTACGAAAACATTGCAGGAGCACTCCTATTCATTGCAGGCGTGCTGGCTTTCCTCGGGATTATCACGGCTGAGACGCTATATCCCGGGTACAGCACTTCGCAGAACATGATAAGCGACCTGGGTGCGACCGATACGCCCAACAGTATTATAATACAACCATCTTCAACCATCTTCAGTGCTGCAATGGCTGTAACAGGCCTCTTAATCACCGCCTCTGCCTACTGCATTAACCGCGCGTTCCGGAAGCGAGAAGTCACTGCTCCTCTGGCCTTATTCGGGATCGGAGTCCTGGGAGTTGGAATCTTCAACGGGAGCTATGGGGATATACACGGAATTTTTGCCCTGATGGCTTTCGTTATGGGAGGCATATCCGCAATTACAAGCTCCAGGATCGAGAGGGCACCACTTAGCTATTTCTCAGTCATACTCGGAGGAATCGCACTTCTGGACCTGTTTCTTTACTACATAATGGGAGAGGCAAGCCCTTTTTCAGCCTTTGGGCTCGGAGGGCTTGAGCGGTGGATAGCATATCCGATCCTGCTCTGGGTCACAGGTTTTGGAGGGTACCTGATAGGACATTCGAGAGCATAAGAATGGGAGCTTTGCTCAAGAGGGCCAATTTCGGGTAATAAAGTGAGTTTCGCTCAAGCAGACTAACTTATGGACAAGTAACGTTACTTTTCTCCTCGCACAGGAGGACTAAATTACATTATTTCTAATCCATACAACGGTACTCGCTATACTGAGTCTTTTTTGTCCCGCTCGACACAGGAGAGCGGTCTTTCCCAAAATGAAGAGAAGAAAAGAGAAGAGAAGAAAAGAGAAGAGAAGAGAAGAGAAAAGCCCGGGAAATAAAAACAACTGAGAACACTTTTGAGTTAGAAAGAACGAGAACCAAACGGGTCAAATCTGCAGAAATTTCGATCTCATCTCTTTTTCAGTCTCATTTCTCTTTCAAATAGTTTTGCTTTCATTTTTCCTTTTGGGAAGGGCCGCCAGACAAGCTGGCGGAGGCGTCTGTATCGCCTATGAATTAAAAAACAGTCCTCGGGGAATAAAAGGAAAATATTCTCTCTATCCCGGGGATATTTCCTTCAATATCTGTCTCTCTTAATTTCAGTGCCGTCTTTTGGATCTCTTTTTATCGGACTGACGGCTGGCTCAATCCCATTGCAGCGGAGGGAGAAAAACGAAAAATATCCTCCGCGGCTCTGGAAGAGATCTCCCAGTTTATGAGGAAAAACTGGAATTTTGGTTAGGCATTATTTATATCATTAAAATAAACGACATCATTACATAGCCTTTTAATTAATTTTTTTTCGTGACTTACAACCAGTACTCCGATATTCAGCTCTTTGACTATATCCAGAACTATACTCCAGATTTGGGCTTGAGTAATGGCATCTACCATTGTAGTTATTTCATCAGCGATTAAAAATTTAGTTTCAGGGCTTAAAGCCCTTGCAAGGGCAAACCTTTGAAGTTCTCCTCCGGAAAGCTCATTTGGCCATCTGTTAAGCCAGCTCTTTTTTATTCCGAATGAATCTAAAATATCCTGTGGAACAATATGTCCTTCATTTAAAATGTCTTTCATTTTCCATTTAGGGTTTACAGCTTTTTCCGGGTGTTGAAAGACTAACTGGACCGGGTTATATCCTTTTGATGGAATTTCTTTTCCGTCGATACTTACATTTCCCTGATAGTCATTTTCGTAACCAGCCAATATTTTACAGAGGGTTGATTTACCACTTCCGCTGTCCCCGATTAGACCCAGTACTTCCCCACTACCTAGAGATATATTCACATTATTTAAAATCAAATTGTTTCTTTTATACCCGAAACTTATATTTTCGCCTTTAAGACACATTATTGCACCTCACCACTCCTCCGTTGATATTTCTAAATTGAGGGATGCCTTTAGAGCAAAGCTCATTCTTTTTGGAACACCTTTCATAAAATATACATCCGTCAATGACTTCATCCTGCATTGGTTGATGGCCTTTAATTGCCAGGAAATTGTTCTGGGGAAGGGCATTCCAGAGTGCCCGGGTGTATGGGTGCCTTAAATTTTCCCCGTTATTTTTAAAATCTTCAACATTAGCTACTTCTAAAACCGTACCTGCATAGAAGATTGCAATTTTATCAGAAATTTTTAATGCAGCTTCTATATCATGAGTTATAAGTATCACTGCACACCCTTTATTTGCCATGTCTTTGAAGTAACTCAAGGTTTCATTCAAAGTTTTTTCATCCAGACCCGGAGTTGGTTCATCTGCAATTATGAGCTTTGCGGAACTCATTACGGCAGTGGAAACCAGAACTCTTCTGGTCATACCTCCTGATAACTCATGGGGGAACATTCTATCAACATCTGGTTTTAAATCATATTTCTGGAAAATTTCTCTCTGGACCTTCTTCATTAAGCCTTCATTTTTTTCTTCAACACATCCTATTACCTGATTAGAGATCCTCATTAAAGGGTCCAGATAGTTTGTGGATTGAGGGATCAGAGCTATTTCTTTTCCCCTGATTTCTTCTTTTATCTCCTGAGTGAGTTTCTTGCCATTGTATTCCATATTCACATCAAGTTTCGCGTTTGAAGGTAAAATCCCTAAAATTGCATGTGCCAGAAGACTTTTACCAGACCCGCTCGAACCAACAACGGCTAAAATTTCACCTCTGTAAGCTTCTATGCTCAAATTACAGATTACTTTTAACTCAGTTTGCCTGAGTCCGGAAGCATATTGAATGAAAGAAAGGGAAAGGTCTTCTACTTTTAATAGAGCTTCAGTCTCCTTCTTTTCTTTAGCATTTATTTCAGTTTTATTTCTCATATTTCCCATATTCCACACCTTTTAAATCTAAGATCTGTACTTGCCATTCAGGCAAAAAATATCTCAACCGATACCCGGTGAAATTTACTCATGTGAAATTTACTCGTGAGCATTTTTTGGGTCCATCAGCTTTCCTAAATTTTCTCCAATCATATCAAATGCCAGGACTACAATTAACAGGGATAACCCCGGGAAGAATGCAAGCCACCAGTATCCTGCCGAGAGGTACTTCATAGACTCTGATAAAATGATACCAATTGCCGGTTCGTGGGGTGAAAGTCCAAAACCCAGGAATGTAGCTGAGGCTTCATGTAAAATAGCATGTGGAAACATTAAAATCGTGCCTAATAAAATCTGAGGAATTAAATGAGGCAGAATATGTTTTGTAGCTATCCACCATTTTGACTTACCAAGATTTCTGGATATATGGATATATTCCTGGGTTTTTAGCTGCTTAATTTCTGCTCTTACAACCCTTGTTAAGCCTGTCCAATGCGTTAATGCAACTCCAATAATGACTCCTGTTGCTCCTCCTCCGAATCCTATGGAAATAAGGATTATTAAAAGAAGGTGGGGGATTGAAAGGAATAAATCTACTAACCAGGCGATAAAGGAATCTGCGATCTTTCCTGTACTTGAGAGCAAGCCTAAAATTATGGCCAGTATAGTACTGATTGTAGAAGCAAAAGCTCCAATCAGTATGCTTGAACCAAGTCCCTTTAGAGTTCTTATGAACATGTCCCTTCCCATCCAATCGGTCCCAAACGGATGTTCCGGGGAAGGATTAAGGTTTTTAGAGCCAAAATTAGTATGTAAAGATTCTTCGCCGAAACTCACGCTAGAAATCACAATTGCAAGCAATAAAAGGGACGTGAAGCCTATTATTAAAAGAGTCTTCTGCCTTAAATTAAATCCGCTGAATACTCCTTTGTTAACTGTTACAACAGCAGTACTCATATTGAGGCCTCCTGTTGTTTTATCCTGGGATCAACAAACTGGTATATAAGATCAGCAATTGCGTTTCCAAAAAAGACAAAGCAAGCACTAACAATAACTATTCCTAAAAGCAGTGGTACATCAGATCTCAATCCTGCTGCTACTGCAGCCTGTCCAATTCCGGGATAGGAAAATACCTGTTCAACCAGAACTGTTCCTCCAAACAATTCACTGAATCCTAAAAACTGTAGTGTAATAGCTGGAAGTGCAACGTTCCTAATTCCATGCCTTAATACCAGATTTAATCCTTTTTCCCCTCTTGCCTTTGCAAATAATACATAATCACTGGATAGAACTTCTATTAATTTTTCTCGAGTAAACAGCGCAATTTGAGCAACTCCTAATAAACTCAAAGTTAGTGCAGGGAGAATTAAACGCAGAAACCAATCCAAAAATGTCACATTTTCCGCAGTGACACCTATTGGTACACTTAAACCTATAGGGAACCAGCCCAAATACACTGAAAATACCATTAATAGAATCAATGCCAGCCAAAAAGTTGGTGTGGCAGCTAAAACATAACAATAAGTTTTTATTGCCTTATCTATCCACGTTCCTTTCTTCATTCCCGCTACTATCCCTAAAATGAAACCTAAAATTCCAGAAAACAGCCATGAAGCCGCCATCAGAGCAAGAGAAGCTGTGAATCGTTCTTTGATTACATCAGTAACAGGTATTCTATAAATCAATGAAATTCCAAAGTTTCCTTTAAGAACATCTCCCGCCCAGTTCAAGAATTTTTCCTGCGGAGGCGTGTTAACTCCCCAATATTCTTCAAGTTTCTCTTTGTGCTCTGCACTCACTGGCATTTCTCCAATATAAGCTCTAACAGGGTCTATAGGTGAGTATTGAATGAGCATGAAACTTACAAAACAAACTAGAATCAAAAGACTTATCAACCGAAGTATTTTTTTTCCTATAAAGCCCGCTATTTTTTCATTGTCTAACACGCGATTCCCTCACATAATAATTATTTTATAATAGATTCATTTTAACGTAGATACAAATATTATGAATAATTAGGAATAATCTGAATAATTTTCATACGATTTTAAGTCGAAATAGATTGCACTATATTTTTCAAGAATTTCCCATCAAATTCCAGCCCCAAATAAAAAAGGTAAAATGAGTAATATTTATAACATCATTTTATTACGATGTTAATATCACTCACTTTAAGTCGAGCTGGTTGCATTTGTTCTTGTCCATTCGTAGATATTTCCTAAAATATCGGACCCAGCATTTTTTTGTGGAGTTCCTATGTCTAAGGTTTCATCCACCGTATACAGATAATCCATTGTCACCAGCCATAACCATGTTGCATCTCCTGCAGGCCCGTAACCGGTCTTTCCATCATATGCAGCTAATTGCCAGTTTTTTGTAGCCTGGGCCTGGTCTGCGGATCTTAAAGCTGATTCTAAATATCCATCTACAACAGGATTATTGTAAAGCCCCGGATTCTTGTATGTATCATCTGCTTCTTTACTGTGGTATTGCATGTATAAATTGAAGGTATCTATACTGCTGTAAGCGTATAAAACGGCTGAACTGTATTGATTGGCATATATTTCATCCCAGTTTGTGCCGACCAGGTCTATTTTTATACCTAATTTTTTGGCTTGTTCACTTACAGCCACTGAAAGAGCTTGCCTTGTTTGGTCTGCTGAAGAATAGTATAGTTTAAATTCTGCTTTAGTTCCATCTTTTTCTCGAATTCCATCGCCATCATTGTCCTTCCATCCTGCGTTTTCTAACATTATTTTGGCTTCTTCGAGATTTGAATCGTTGATTTTAGCTTCAGGGTTCCCAAAGTTTCGTTGATCTACTCCGGTGTATTCTACATCCCCTTTTCCATATATTACTCCGTCAAGTATGGCTTTTCTGTCGATACCTATGTTTAAGGCTTTTCGAATTGCCAGATCTGCGGTTACATTATTGCCTATTGGATCTCCCTGTAGACTTATTTCCCCGGTATTATTCTGCAGGGGGAATGAAACTCCGAATGCTCTTGATGAGGGAAGAGACATTAAATTATATCCATCTATAGTCTGATTGGCATGGTTAATGTCGATTTCAGCCAGGTCTACATCACCGGACCTTGCAGCTGCAAATGCAGTTTCTTTATCCAGGAATAACATGGTTATTTTTTTGAAGAATGGTTTTTTTCCATAGTAATCTTCGTTTAAATTAAATATTGCCTGTTGACCTTTGTCCCACTGTATCAATTTATATGGTCCCGATCCAATTGGATTTGACCCGTAGGTTTCTTTTTTATATGCATGTTCTGGCACAATTCCAACGTATCTGAGTCTCCATATAAAGCTTGACTGGGGTTCTTTTAATTTGAATTCAACTGCAGTATCATTTATTGCTGCAGCATTTTCAAGATTACTCATATCCAGCTCTGAATTACTTCCAACTGCTGTATTAAAGGTAAATGCTACGTCTTCTGCTGATAATTTCTCCCCATCTGTAAATTTAACATCATCTCTTATATTTACAGTCCAGGTATTCCCATCAGAACTAACAGAGTAATCCGTAGCAAGGTCATTTATTATACTGCCATCATCAGCTGATTTAAAAAGAGTACTTTGTATCAATGGTTCAAAATTCACATGACCTGATCCCCATCCCATAAGCGGATCAAATCCTGCTTTTGGTTCCCCTGTATGCGAATATACATTTACGACCAATTCATCAGAAGCCTGGGACGTTGAGCTGTCTGACGTAGAACTGGACGTAGAGCCAGGCATAGAACTGATTATAACAATAGCCGCTATAATTACGATTATTGATCCCATAAGCAAATACTGCTGGTTTTTCTTAATCTGAACTCCTCCTCCATTTTAATCAACACACTGAATTATTTTTGCAAAAAGCCCTTTACCAGATTGTAATGACTAGAAATACTTTTTGAATAACACTTTCATAGATAAAAATATTACCAAAGTATTATTTTTTACACAATTATTAAGATAGGTTAAATTAAAACAATTTTACTATATATACTTTCCTAAAAGAAAGTGTTACTAAACCGTTTGTTTCATGGAATATCGTATCATTAAATGAGAGTTATTATTCATTTTAAGAGCATTTTAATCAGCTGCAGCTATTGGATGCTGAAAATAAGTATAAATTATGACGATTCCGGAAGATACCGGAAGGTATCGATATCAAAAGGTATCGATATCAAAAGGTATCGATATCAAAAGGTAACGATATCAAAAGGTAACAATACTAAACAGCTTCCATTTCAAGATTGAGCAGCTTTTCAGAGTTTCATAAGATATTCAAAAGAAAAAAAATGGGATTTGAAATAGAAATTCAACTCCCGGTTTAATTTCCTGTGCGTTTCCATTCCAGAATGCTACCAAAGATATCTGCACCGTGAGGCTGTATTTTGGGAGTTCCGATATCCAGGTCGTCATCCATAATGAAGACATAATTAATGGTTGCCATCCACAGCCATGTAGCATCTCCTTTTTCTGAAAAGCCTGTTGTCCCATCCCAGGCAGCCAGCTGCCAGTTTTCATTGGCAGTATCCGGATCAAAACTGGTTATGGCTGTTCTCAGGTAGTTGTCCACAGCAGAATTGTTGTACATAATTACATTGTTGTAATTCGAAGGATCGTAGCTCTTGCTGTAGTATCTTAAGTATACGTCAGTTGGATCCAGCGAACCATAACCAAAGACTACCGGAGTTGAATGAACAAGGGTGTCAATTTCATTCCAGTTTTTACCCTCGACTTTAATGTTTATACCCAATTTTTTTGCTTCTTCCGATACAGAAACAGCTAATGCCTGCCTTTCCTGCGCATTGGAAGTATATAGCAAAGTAAATTCGGCTTTTAATCCATTTTTCTCAATGATGCCGTCGCCGTCAGTATCTTCCCAGCCGGCTTCATTTAAGATTTTCTTTGCTGCTTCGAGATTTCCATCCTCAAAAATAGCTTCCTTATTTCCCCAGGGTAATTTATCCACACCCGTGAATTCCTCTTTGCCCTGCCCATTTAATGCTCCATTGATTAACGCCTGCCTGTCTATTCCGATGTTCAGGGCTTTTCTTATTGCAATATCAGAAGTTACATTGTTCCCGATTGCGTAGCCATTTTCAGTTTTTTCACCGGTATTTGCTTGCAGGGGAAAGCTTACTCCTCGAGCATCAATAGAATCAAGAGATACTATTTTCATTCCATCTACGGTTTGTTTGGCGAATGAAGCAGGAATTTCAGCCAGATCAATCTGTCCAGACCTGGCCGCCGCAAAAGCAGCGTCTGATCCCATAAAGAGCATAGTTATCTTTTTAAAGTACGGTTCCTGCCCATAATAATCCGGATTTGCTTCAAAGATTACCTGCTGCCCTTTATCCCACTGGACAAATTTGTATGGGCCTGACCCTATTGGATTTTGACCGTAATTTTCATCGTAAGCATGTTCAGGGACAATGCCAATAACTGCGAGTTTATTGATGAAGGTAGCCTGAGGGTCATTCAAATCAAATTCAACAGTATAATCTTCGATTGCTGCAGCCTTTTCCAGCATGGATAAATCCACACTGCCACTGGCATCTGCTGCCGTGTTAAAGGTGAATGCCACATCCTTAGCTGTTAAAGGCACTCCATCATGGAATTTAACGTCGTCTCTTATTGTAACAGTCCACTTTAACCCGTCACTGCTAACCGTATAATTTGTAGCTAAATCGTTGATCAGATTTGCACTGCTGTCCTTTTTGAAAAGAGTGCTCTGGACCAGAGGTTCACGGTTATAACCCCAGCCGGTAATCGGGTTAAAGCCCACTTCCGGTTCTCCGCCGTGAGTCCCTACGGCTGCGATCAGTTCGTCAGACCCCTGGGAACTTACCAGTTCTCCAGACCCCCGGAATTCCATTTCCGCCGAAACCTGGGAAGCCGGGTCATCTAACGCAGAATCTGAAGCAGGACTGGACATCGAACTGACAACAACAACAGCCGCCATAATTATGACTATTGAGCCTATGAGCAAATATTGCTGGTTTTTCTTAATTTAAACTCCTCCTCGATTGATATTAGAGTCCGGAATTTTTTTGACATTAATTCCCGAACCAGTGTTTTAATGACTGGAAAGATTCTTTTTTTAGATAATACTTATATAACTACAAATATTGCCAAAGTGTTACTTTTTAAGTAATAATTATAATTAGTTGAATAAAACCATTTTACTATATATACGTTTCTAAAAAAATGTGTTACAGATATGTTTGTTATATACAATTTAGTATTACCAGATATGATAAATTATTTTGTTGTAGGTTTTTAATTAGCTGTAGACATCAGGTGCCGAAAAGAAGTAGAAATTTTGGCGATAAAAACAAGAAAAAGTGGATTGAAACTCAAAAGTCTGCATATTTCGCGATCAATAACAAAATTCTTGAGTAAAACCCACTAAGACAAAGATTGAAACTTATTATCTTTGCAAGTATCCGGTATGAAATTGAAGAAAACTGATTTTTCATTCTTTTGGATAGCAACATTTTACTCTACAATACAGTTTTTTTACGATTGCTTCTGAATTTTAACCCGAATTTGAGAAGTTCCACTAATTAATAAAGTGTTTTCGTACAAAAAACGAGTTGTAGCGGCACAGGCTCTTACGGAAAAAATAAAGAAACATCACAAATCAAAAAATGGCTCTTCGTTATTTCCCATGGATAAGAAGACTTTCAATTAAAGATCACGTTGGTTTTTATGAGGAGATCAATACAAAACAACGAAGTGCCCAAAAAATACAAGATATTACTTTTAATTGTGTAAAGAAAACAGAAGCATGAAACCCATTTATCCAGTAGAAAATGTATTCTTAGGTCAAATTAGGGTTTAAACTAAGTACCCGCAACAAAATAACCTATGCAACTCGTAATTAATTGGAACTTTGATTGGAGACCATGATCGTGAAAATCAAAACGTCCAATCGGGAATGTGCAGAGGTAGTTCTGTGCCGGAGCCGAAGGGTTTTTTCGTCTCAATGACTGCCCTGTTTTCTTCTCAATGACTGCCCCGTAATGTACCACGTATTCTTTTATTCGGCTTCGTAGAAACCGACCCTGTTCCAAAACCCAGTGATTTTTAATTTTACATTCCTCACTGGATTTTGGTACTGAGTCTAAAAACCTCTTAAAAAAAGATCTCAATTATTGAGATAAGTTCAGTATCTGCGGTTCTCAAATCTGGGTTTCCTGTGGTTAGGAAGACAGTCCCTGCAGTAAACCGGTCTTTCGGGATCAGGTTTGAAAGGCACTTCGGTTTCAATCCCACAGTCAGAACAGGTTACTTTGTACATTTCTCTGGTAGCTCCGAAACCTCCGCGGTCACTGTCTCTTACCCTGAAAAGGTTTTTTCTGTCATTATAAGCCATTTTGTTTCACCTTGGTTTTAGTTGATAGTAAACTGATCCCCCAACTAATTTTATTCGCAAATCAGAAGTTTACTCTTCTCTGTTTCGTATGGGCCGAAAATAATTGCTCAGTTAGAAATTAGCCATGCTAAAAAACGAAACGTCGAGCATGAATGTGAGTTTCAACCGCAAACGTTTCTAAATTTTATACATGCCACTTCAACATTTAGAAAATGAATGTAAGTTCCTTACTCGAAACAGCGAAAAGCCATAAAGTCTCAGAACTATTTTTTTGATCATAAACTCAATTAATAATTCAGAACACGAGATTCAGAGAAGCAATTTTGAGTTTAGGGACCAGTTCAATCAATAGTTTTAAAGTATAATTATATATAACTCTTTGGTTTAAATACCAAAATTGGTATTTAGCAACCGATGATTATACGTCTATTTATTGGAACATGATTTCCAGGGTATTGATGTTGATGGCATTGATATTGATTTTAAGAATGATATAAAAAATATGAAAAAATAGTGAAAAAAATAATGTAAATATCAACTGTATAATAACAGAAATAAAAGGACAGAAATAAAAGGATAGAAATGAACTAGTGAACTATAATATTTAACTTTATTTATGGAGGTTTGATAATTGTGTTTATTCGACAGGCCAAAATTGAAGATGCTGATGAAGCTGCAGAATTAATCTGTATGGCCTGGGAAGAGTGTGCTTATGTGCTGGTGGGTTCTACGAATCGGAAAGCTGTGCAAGAGGTTATTAAAAAGTTCTATAAACAGCCTGATAATATTTTGAGTTATCAAAATATAGATGTTGCCGAGGGACGTAATGGTATAGCAGGTTTAGTTTTGTCCTTTCCCTCAGACCATTTCCCACGCTTGAATAAATTATTGGTAGAAAAACTTCCAAAATTATATAAATCCAATGCCACGGATTACCGCGGAAAAGTAATTCCCATGTTAAAAACAAAAGAGGCAGAGCCCGGGGAATATTATATAGATTCACTTGCCGTTTATCCACAGTACAGGGCCTGTGGGGTTGGGAGCAGATTGCTAAAGGCAGCAACTCTCAAATCTCATAAACTTGGCATTTCCAGGACCTCATTGATTGTTAAACCCGAGAACACAGAAGCTCTAAAATTATATAAAAAACATGGCTATTCTGTAAGAGGGAAGTTGAAGCAAGCGGGTACAAATTTTGTGAGCATGGTTAATGCAATCAATCGGCCTGGAAATTCAAGCAATAAAAAAGGTCTCATTCAGTAAAGTGCTATTGTTTCAAGCTTGAGAGTTTTTGAACCTTATTCGAAGCCAAAATTGAAAAAAGGATACAGTAAGGTTTTTCTATTCTAGCTGGCAAGTGCCGGTATCACTGGCCAGGTGCTGGTCGGTCCGCAGCAGGTGTTATTGGGCTCTTGATGGTCGGTCTGCGACCAGAGCCCACTAAAAGCAGGAATAGTCAAACCCCTCACCTCAGTAATAGTAGTTGAGCACCCACAATTTTCCATTTCTGTTTCTGATCTTCTACCGTTTCCAGCTTCATTATCGTTTTATTTATAAAGTATGTGTCCCCTGATATGAAATTTTCATTTCATAGTACACAACGTGGATATACCGGGCCGGGATTTGCAAATTCGTTAGCAATAACTGCTAAATAGGACTTGAAACTGAAATCCATTTAGAAAAAATCCAGCGGCAACGACCGAATTAAATATTAACTATTATCACCTACTAGATAACAAAATATATAAAAAAGTTTTATAAAATATGAGGATTTATATGAATCGGTTTCATGGAATAGGTTTTGTGAGTATTATACACGTTCTCCAGTTTTAAAAACGGTGTTCGGAATGCCTAATGGAAAAACTCATATAAAAGTAAATATTACGCTGCTGCTTGGTATATTGCTAAGTTTACATATAAATTATATAAAATCGAATATTCCACCGGAATATATTGAATTTGACACTATAGCAATATTTTCATTTGCACTTATATTTGGGACGTACTATCTCAGTCCTGATCTGGATATTCAAAGTGATCCCTTCAGAAGATGGGGAATTCTTAAATATATCTGGTGGCCTTATCAAAAAATTTGTAAGCACCGTGGAAAATTGCACCATCCGTTATTAGGCCCTATCATCATAATTTCAACTGTAGGTTTATTCATCATAGCACCAGTTGTCAAATTGTTCAACTTAGAAATTACTAACATCCCGACAAAATATATTATTTCATTATTAACTGGAATCGTTATTTCTATTGAAGCACACATAATTACAGATATAATATACACTAAAGCAAAAAGAAAATCCACTAAAATAAAAAAGAAACTAAAAAATATTCGCACCACCAAATCATAAATTTCTACATTCTATTTTCTACATTATATTTTCTACATTCTATTTTCTACATTATATTTTCTACATTATATTTTTTAGTCAGTTTTTATAGAATTCCATACCAGACGGTTGTTGGTGGAATATAATGTTTACTCTTTATAGTGGGCTTTGCGTTGGATTGATCATTGATTATTAACATGAGCCGATAATAAAAAACAAAAGTTTAATAGAAAGAAAAGCATATGTCCAGATGTTTCCAAACCATCAAAAACCCTGATTTTCTTGTATTTATAAAAGGTTTGATAATTTTCCAGCAAGAATTTTAGCCCCGAAAAAGGGCTCATTTCAAGCCTTTTCTGGCCAAACGCCGGAAATTTTTGCCCTATTCGCGAACAAGATCCACTAAAACAAGGATTGAAACTCTATTGGGGTGTTGTAGAAGTACATTAGCTGGCCATTCGCGAACAAGATCCACTAAAACAAGGATTGAAACAAAACAAGCGAAGATATTGAGAGTGCCGTGACTCATTCGCGAACAAGATCCACTAAAACAAGGATTGAAACATAAATGCCTTGCCTGCAATGTCATATCTTATCCCAGATTCGCGAACAAGATCCACTAAAACAAGGATTGAAACAAGATAAAATGTACTTTAGAAACGGTGCTCATTTATTCGCGAACAAGATCCACTAAAACAAGGATTGAAACACAGTCTCTTAGTTTTTGTATCTTTTCATTCATGTATTCGCGAACAAGATCCACTAAAACAAGGATTGAAACTTAATCATGTATCCTCAAAAAATTGTATGAGTAATATATTCGCGAACAAGATCCACTAAAACAAGGATTGAAACTTCCTTTCATCTGAAATCGTCATGAGCTTCTCTTGATTCGCGAACAAGATCCACTAAAACAAGGATTGAAACTGTCTGTCGGAACGATGTACGAACTTTTCTTGAACAATTCGCGAACAAGATCCACTAAAACAAGGATTGAAACTGAGTGTGTCAACGCTCAAAACTCAGTTCTCCGCAGCATTCGCGAACAAGATCCACTAAAACAAGGATTGAAACACTATCCGGGTCTTGCAAGCCATATCATGCGGAAGATTCGCGAACAAGATCCACTAAAACAAGGATTGAAACACGGTACGTTAGAGCGCGAAGTGCTTACGAGAGAAATTCGCGAACAAGATCCACTAAAACAAGGATTGAAACATATTATCAAGAGCAATTTTAATACCCTTTAAGATAATTCGCGAACAAGATCCACTAAAACAAGGATTGAAACAATACTTCTTTCTCTTCTGGAGAAGGTGCAGCACATGATTCGCGAACAAGATCCACTAAAACAAGGATTGAAACTACCCCTGATTCAGCACCTTGTCGGTGTTTCCTGGATTCGCGAACAAGATCCACTAAAACAAGGATTGAAACACGCTTGCGGATGGTGGGGTATGTTGTGCTGATGAAGATTCGCGAACAAGATCCACTAAAACAAGGATTGAAACTGAGAGGCATCACGCCCGCCCGGATCCCGGCCCACAAGAATTCGCGAACAAGATCCACTAAAACAAGGATTGAAACGCCAATGCACGAAAATTAAGCATAAACGCTTAATATTCGCGAACAAGATCCACTAAAACAAGGATTGAAACTACATTTCAAACACTCCAAAATTAAAGCTTATTCACTATTCGCGAACAAGATCCACTAAAACAAGGATTGAAACACGTCTGTTAACATGTCTAGAAAAACTCCATAACGTAATTCGCGAACAAGATCCACTAAAACAAGGATTGAAACTTGACAACGCCGAAATGAATAGTAACATTGAGGATGATTCGCGAACAAGATCCACTAAAACAAGGATTGAAACTACTCTTGATAAATGATATACAACGGCTAACCGATAATTCGCGAGCAAGATCCACTAAAACAAGGATTGAAACTCTTCCTGTATTTCCATTATCCCGACAATGCCTCTGTCGAGAAGTAGCTTCCATAAAAAATGCTAAAACCAAAACCTAAAATAACCCCCAAAGTAATTATTTACAAGGGAGAATAGTCATGACCAGCGAAACCGAAACTCCGGAATGTTGCCCTCGATTTGACCCCGCCCCCTGGGATGGAAAACTCTTTGAATGGAAAAATAAAAGGTTCATCAAGGATTCCGTTACCACTCAGCATTACATGCCTATAAACTTTGGAGATGTAATAATGAGGATGAACGAGAAAGTTGCCAGGGCTGGTGCGGAAATGCCTGACTGGCTCTGTCTGTCGGACCATACCTCCGAAAGCAATATGGATCTCTATCTGGCTGTTGACAGAGAGGTTGAGGGGGCTGAAAACGTAACCCTGAGTGGGAAGTTTTTGAGCAAAGTGTACGAGGGAAGTTTTGAAAAAACAGGGGAATGGTGTGCGGACTTTGAAGGCTATGTAAAAGGCAAAGGGCTCGAAATCAAGAAATGGTATATGTGGTACACTACCTGTCCGGACTGTGCTGAAAAATACGGGAAAAATTATGTTGTTATCGTTGCCGAAGTTTAAAATAAAAATAGAGTGATAATAGTTATTACCGGTTTGCGTCTATTCCAGAGATTATCTTTTTAGAAAAAATTAGCAAAGAAATGTACTTAAAATAGTTCTCTTGAGCTGGGGTTTCCCACGCAAAGAATTTCACCTTAAATTCAAATGGTCCATTGAATAGTGGAAAGTCTCATTTTTCTAAAGTGTTTTTTCGGATAAAAAAGGAAATAAGGTGTGTTTTCTCCTTATTTGAAGACATTGAACTTACATTTTAAGCATAATCTCCACGATTGCCTGCAGCAGGAGATAATTTAAGTGAATTAGCAAGCTTTCACAGGTTATTCATTTTATATCTGATCAAACCAGCTATCGAATGCAGCAGAATTCCGGTAAAAGCCATAAAAATCCCGATGAAAGTCAGCAGCAACATCAAAACAGCAGTCTCGAGATTAAAGTTTCCATCAGGATAAAAGGTTTGTACATGATTAAGGTGTATATACAACCCGACTGCTACAAGAGTGAAACCTGGCAGAGTAAAATAATACAGCGGGCTATTAAATTCCATCTCGTGAAAAATGTTTAACAAAACATTCGGACCATGCCCTAAAGGATTTTCCTTTGAGCAGTTTACATCACACACTTGAGTCACATTTTGAAGCGTAAGATCACCTTCCAGGTCATCAAAGAAATTTTTACAAACTTATGGAATTGGGCTAATTTTCTGGATGAAGAGACTTCAATATATAAAAATCCATCTAAAGAATTAGATTTGAATATAAATATATCAACTGGAGAACACAGAAGAGTACGGAAATCTCTGTTCAGATACGTTCTTTATTCCGTATTTTCCGTGCTTTCAGTGATCTAATTCAATCCGTTTTCTCCAAAAAAAGAATTCTGGTATTTCTGGCATATAACTGTAGAATAGATCTCATTAACCGGAGTGCAGGAAACTGTTTCTCCTGGCAGATGGCAGAAAAAATACATTAAAAAAGAATTGAAACCCCCCGTAAAACCTGATTCTTGCCCCTGAAGGAGAGGACTTACTTTTTATTTTCGTAAAGCAGGTTAACCATATACATATAAACAGCTGGTTAAACGTCTAACCAGTTATTTATAAACAGATGGTTAAGCATCTAACCAGTTATTTATAAACAGCTGGTTAAGCATCTAACCAAAATATAGAAGGATTGAAAGTTATTTCTTTGTCTCCCTTCCTCTACCCACTTTTTTCTCAGTTTCCTCTCCTTTTGGTCCTCTCCTTGTCCGTACACTTCTCTCAGTTCCCTCTCCTCTTTGCTTCGTTCCCTGACCCCAACTTTTCTCAGTCTTCTCTTCTTTTGGTTCTTTCCTTGTCCATTCGCTCTTCTTAGGCCCCTCTCCTCTCTGGTCTCTTCCTTGTCCCCAACTTTTCTTCATTATCTCGCTTGTTGGCTCCCTCTTTGTCCATACGCTCTTCCTGACTTCCGGCCTTCCCTCTTCTCTTTCATCTTCGTCTTCATCGTCATCCAGATCGAATCCGAGTTTTGAGCTTAAGGAATTTCTGGCTTTTCGGGCTTCGGTATAGTCCGGATTGAGCCTGATGGCCCTATCAAGGGCTCTGAGGGCTTCTTCACCTTTTTCCAGACCGGCGAGAACCAGGCCTTTGCAATACCAGGCTTCTGCAAGATCGGGTTTTATTAAAATGGCTTGATTGCAGGGCCCAAGAGCTTTTTTATGTTTGCCGAGCTTGAGGTGGACCATTGCTTTTCCGACCCAGATCTTTGCATTGTCCGGATTTATTTTGAGGGCGGCATCATAGGCTATTGTGGCTTCCACAGGCCTGTCCAGGTTGTAGAGAGCAAAGGCTTTGCCTTCCCAGGCACGGGAGAGGTCCGGGTTTATTTTGAGGGCGGCATCGTAAGCTATTATGGCTTCTTCGTATCTGCCGAGGTCAACGAGAATTGAGCCTTTTGCGTTCCATGCACCCGCGAGTTTAGGATTGGCAGCAAGGGCTTTTTCAGAAGCTTCAAGAGCTTTTTCGTGCTGTCCGAGCCTGCAAAGGACTGAGGTTCTAAGGTTCCAGGTCTTGTCGCTGTTAGGCTTTATTTCAAGCAGCCTGTCAAAAGCCTGCAGGGCATCTTCATCCCTTTTGAGCTGAAGGAGCACGAAACCTTTTTCGTAGAGGTAAGCAGGATTCGAAGGTTCGATTTCAAGAGCTTTTTCAAAGGCTTTCAGGGAATCGCTGTACATCCTGTGCCTTAGAAACACTGCGGCTTTGCCTGCCCAGGCGGCGGCATCCTCAGGGTTTTTCTGAAGTGCTTTATCATAAGGTGCAAGTGCTTTATTCCGGCGTTCATAGGCTGTGTCACCAGCATTATCGGGCCTGCCGCCACCTTTCAGGGGAGTTTTGCCTGTCTTCCCTGTCTTGCCAGGCTTACATGTTTTGCCTGTTCTGTCTGGCCTACCTGTCTTGCCAGTATTACATGTTTTGCCTGCTCTGTCTGGCCTACCTGTCTTGCCTGTACTGCTTGGCCTACCTGTCTTGCCTGTACTGCTTGGCCTACCGGTCTTGCCTGTACTGCTTGGCCTACCCGTCTTGCCTGTACTGCTTGGCCTACCTGTCTTGCCTGTACTGCCTTTATTTTTGTTAAAATCATTTGCCATAGTATCGGTCCCGTGTAATTAGTTTTAGAGTAACTCTTTTTTGCAATGAGAATTCGGTACACACCCAACCTCCCCTGATGGGCGGCAAATTCTCCGAGAAATCTAATTTCAAACTCCGTTCTCGTATTTCAAACTGATCCTGTTAACCTATTCCTGCTAACCTATTCCTGTTAATCCATTTCAAGCGGAGGATATTCGATATAGATCCGGAAACGAGAAGAAACCTTCCCGGCAATTCCGAAAAAGCCGAAAATAGCAGATATGGGTAGATAATTCTCCTGTAAAATAAAGAGGTAAAGCCCAATATTAAATGCACCCTTATATAAACCTAGACCCGAATTCTGAAAACCCGTATCCATTTCATGCATCTTCGGTTAAGTGAGGAATCATGATAATTACATCCATTCCCAAAACATGGTTTTCAGGAACAAACTCTTCTAAGTTTAATGGAAGTAAAAATTGCTGTTTTTGATCGCACCTTTCAAACATTTTTTAAACGTGGATCAATAATGTAAGATAGTCTGTCTATCTGACATTCTATTTTCCATTATTATTTCAGCAAAAGGTAGTTTTCATGTACAGCAGCTAATTATTCTCCTCTCAGCTCAAGCCCTACTTTAACTCCCCTCATAACCGCTTCAGTAATCTGTTTTCCAAACTCCGTACTTGAGCCTGCATAAGGGATTTCCTTATTTTCCTGATTTCCAGGATCAGACCCTGAGGAACCCGTTTCATAGGCAACGATTACGGCATCCGTATTCGTGCCCAGGAAAGTGTATCCTTTTTCAAGAAGCGCAAGCCCTTTAGCTTCGGTGGCTGTGATAATCGCGCCGAAGAGAGCTGTTTCAGATAGTCTTGCTTTTGAGATTAGAATTATGTTTATGGTTCCTACCTTTGCTCTGAATTCCGAGCCGTTGCTTACGCCAGCGGTTATAAAGGCTGTTAGATAGTCGTCTTCAACGACCTGGAGGTATTCCATTTTGACAGCTGTAAGGAGGCCGAAATTGGCTGTTTCAAGTCCCAGTTTCAGGGCTTCTTCTTTTACGAATTCCCGTGGGTCGGGAGGGTTGAAGGTCCTTGGCACCTGTTTGTTGAAAAGATAGTTTACCCGTGCGCGGCCACCATTTAAGCCTGTGCTCACGGCTTCGAAATCGCCTTCGATTACAAGAGTGCTGTCTTTTACGTAGTATCGCATATAATGATCACGTTTTTTCCAGAGGATAATATGCTTAATGGTACCTCCCGAGATAATACTTCCCGAGATAATACTTTCAAGGATAATACTTTCAAGGATAATACTTTCAAGGATAATACTTTCAAGGATAATACTTTCAAGGATAATACTTCCCTATCAAATCTGGGGGGAAGGTTTGGAAAATGAAGCAGGCGGACCACAAGTTTAGCGGGGGAGCGTGTTACATTTTCTCTATTGCTTTCAGACAGTTCTTTGCTTCTCTCAGGAGATACTTTCTGTAACGTGCATTCCATTTTAATATGGCAATTCTCAGCAGGCCATAAGCCATGTAAAATGGGATAACCCTGGTTATTTTATGAAATTCTTCTTCATCTCTGCTGTAATGCTTCAGGAAATGACGAATATATGGCTCTGCCCTCTGGCTCGATCCTTTCCGCGCAAAATAGTGCTTTAGCTCGGCGCAAAGTATCCCGATGTCACATGCTAAATGCCCATGCCGGGATGCCAGTTCAAAATCAAGAAGAAATGGTCTTCCCCTATGGAATATATAGTTTACAGGGGTGGAATCATTGTGGGTCATACAGCCACTTTCTCTGTCCAGCAGGGGACTCTGCCTCCATTTTTCAAGCAGATGTTTATACTTTTCTTTTTCATGCCGGTCTATTTTGAGATGCTTCAAAAAATAATTAAATTTTGAAAATTCATTCTCTTTATCATAATATGTCTGCGTATTTTCATGAAGCTTTCTTAGCATACCTGCCACAAGTTCTAACTTTTCCTTCGGCTCTTTTCCGTGCTCAAAATACCAGAATAAAGACCTTCCAGGTACGTATTTGCTGACCAGGACGCAACAAAAATCGTTATGTATTGCGATCGGTTCCGGGACGTCAATTATTTTTCGGGCTTTTTTAAGGTATTCATATTCCTTTTTCATAAAAACGTAACTATCGTATTTTTTGATCATTCCCGTGGGTATTGCAAAAAATTTAGCTACAACACTGAACCCTTCCCCTTTAAACTCATATCTGCAGACCCTGTGCGATGCATTACTGAGTTTAAAGATACGGACTTCACAGTTTTTATTCCGTATTCTATCCCCGAGCACCTCGATAAGCCAGTCCCTGAAAACATGGCCGGGTTTTACAGTCCTGACGTATTCAAAGGATGCCAAGAAATCTCCCGGCATTCATTTTGTTTTGTATCCTGAAATTATTTGGCATATTGAAAAAAATGTTTGCATTGTTCAATAATGGATATCGTCGTAGTCTGGACAAAGGTAGATTCCAAAAAACCCGTTTTCGTCGTGAACGTTCCCACGGGACAAAACCGCTCGGTTACAAGTCCTTCAGGTATTTTTGATGAATACCTCCGAGCAGGTTCATGGTATTATGTCCAACAGGATACTTTGAAATCCGGTTATGAATACAACATCAAATACTATTGGAAATCTAATAGACCCGGGCTTGAATCAATACCTGATAGCGAAGCTCCGGAAATCTGATACAAAGCTTAATTCATTGATTATCGGTAAGAAATGTTCTTGCCTGGAGGGTGTCGATCTTATATCAGGAATCGTTTGCAGATTTTGCTTTCATTGCCTGAAATCGGCACCTTCTTCCAGCTCAGGGACGGATTGAAAAAAATGGCTCTTCAGCTGAGCAGTCTATTGAACACCAATTGAGAACCCATTTTCCTGAAGAAAGTTGCTTTTCTGACAAGCCACTCCTGTGTTTCAGGGTCATGTAGAGCACAAACATGTTGATCTTTTAAGTTTAGGGAATTTGTTCATTACTTGATAGGGAAAAACAACGAACGGGATCTTTTTAGCCCTGAATTTGGTGGGGTCAGAGAGTTGTGATTCGAATCCACAAAATCCTTCGATTCTAGATCTTAAGTCCGACTATATACAAATATTTATATATTTAGAGAGATGTTGTTATAATTACTTAATTGTGTGAACAGACCTCCCGCCTGAAATGTGCAATCAGGCGGGAAAACCCCAACAAAATATCTTTTTTTATCTCTTTCCCTTGCTTGAAATTACTTTTTCGGAAAAAGAACAATTAAATTTTGATAGCTTCTAAAATAGGGAACAAATCAGGGGCACATGTGGATGTAGATATGCAGGTAGATTCGGAGAAACAACCCGGAAAAGATTTTGGCTCAGGCATGACCTAGAAAATTAAAAAAATTGATGCGAGAGGTGCGATTCGAACGCACGAACTCCTACAAGACCAGGCTCTAAATCTTCTCATAGAGGCTTACAGGTATCCAGCAGTTTATTTTCTCTTCTCTTCAGGCATGTATCCTGGATTAAATTTTTTAGGATATAGTTGTGTCCTTTTTGGATCCTTTTGTATCCAGTTCATTGAAAACACAGGTAAATTACTTTTATATCCCTTCCTCGACAGACATCAGTCTGCCCTGGAGGGGTAGTTTACTCAGGATTAACCTACGAAAAGAAAGTTTTCGAATTGCCATGGATCGGGATTGGGTTTCACGGCTGGATTTTCTTTGAAAAATACTTTGCGATTTTTAAGCGGTGTCCAGTCCGAAGGTGTGGAAATAAATTTACCAAGATACGGTTTGGCAATATCCATGACAAAATCATGAGGCAAGTCCTCAGGTGTTTTCTCTTCAATGCTCAATGAGCTCCCGGTCCACCAGGAATTATAAGAATGACTCATCAAGAGTGCCCCTATTATGTCCTCGCCGGACACGATTTCATTTGTCATAATCCTGAGTCTGGGTTGAAGCTCATAATTTCAGCCTCGCAATTCGCAAAGAGAAGAAAGTGTATCATGACAGGGCATATAAGCATAATGCACCTTCGATCCATATATCGCCTTGTTGTCGCCCCAAAAAGTCAACGATTGTGAAAGACCGTGTGCTTCGCCATGAAGGATCGCCATACCTGCAATTTATTCATCCGGGATCCACGATATGACCCACGTATTAATGCCCATCTAGGGCAAGAAAATCATATTTTTCGGTCTTTTATTTCAGTCGAATACCCATCTAACTTGTTGCGGGGTGCGCCAGCGCGACTTTGATTTTTGGCCTGTCGAAGCTGATGTATATAGGTTTTCTTCTACAAATCAAACTTTTCTTATTTAGGTGATTGCTTGATACAGGAACGGCTAGTCCGTGTTTTTACTTGCTGAGTCTGGTCATACACTATAAAACTATAAGCTATCATGCGGCTTAAATGCTAATGTTTACACTCGAAACTATATCGATTTTTTATGGACATAATTATCTACGAACTTTGTATAGATCCGAACCACTTATGTATAAATATTAGAATGTTGTATCATATACTATCTAATAAAATTTACACTCTTTGCAATCAAGATTGCAGCTCAAAACCAGACGGTGTGTGTAGTTTAAGATTGAATGTTCTGGTTAAAGGAATATTTTTGTACACATCAAAGTCCGAAAACAGAGTTCATGCCAGGCATACGCACCAAAAATAACGTTGGAGTTGCAGCAAACTACAAAAGGAAGAATCTTGCCTCATTCGCCAAAAAAGAGGTTTTTGCATTTTAATGGGGAAAATTAGGCTTTTAAAATTACCTTGCAAAGTAAAAACCGGTTAATATTGTCTCACTAACGAGGTCTGATAAGAATGAAATTTCATAAGTTAAAACCATATGTAAAATGTGGACTATTTCTCCTACTAGTAATTAGTCTGGCTGGTACTGCTAATGCAGCTACTCATGAAGGAGGTATTGCTCTATCCTGGGATGATTCACATAATATTAATCCGTGTTATGAAAATCTAAAAATATTCGAGACGTATAATGCCACATGCACTATGAACATAAATTCATTAATTTACTCGGGGGATGGTGCAGAAGAACACCTGGGTGCACTGCATTCGGCTGGTTGGGAGATAGCTGCACATGGGCAAAATCACGCAGATTCAATTGCATTTCTAAAGAATCACACTTCTGAAGAATGGCTGGACCAGGAAATACTCCCGAACATCGTAGAAATAACCGGTTATGGTTGTCCAGTTTATTCCTTTGCATATCCCTATTCGGAAAGAAATGAAATTACTGATGCATTACTAGCCCCATATTTCCGGACACTTAGATCGACGAATTTCGGTACAGTGAATGTAAATGAATCAGCCGCTTATTATAAGTGGGACGATACTCAAGTTCTGTATGCTGTTGAAATAGATGACAATTCTGGTGCTAGCCTGGAGTCTATAAAATATGGAATTGATTACGCAATGGATAATGGGTACGTACTGGTGTTATACGGGCATGCAATCACTCCAACCGTTACCGGAGATTATCAAACTTCAACAGCGAGACTGGATGCAATTCTGAATTATACCTACCAGAAGGGCGGAGTATTTTATCACATGGAAGACCTGGGTAATTCGTCCTGGATGCAGGGGTCCCCCAGATCCTCTACTGTGACTGCAAATTTCACAGTTTCTACAGATAGTATGATGGCTGGGGAAAATGTGACGTTTGTGGATTACAGCATCAACCAGATAGGTGAACTTCTTGATTTTGGTGACGGTTCGGCTAAGAGCAGTACTGCAGATGTCGTTCATACATATACAACACCGGGAACTTATACGGCTACTTTAACGGTAACAAATAACATTTTCATTCAATCGATGACTAAAACAATTACGGTAATTCAACCGCTAGTTGCTAATTTCACCAGTAATCCCACAACTGGACTTTCACCACTGAACGTAGTGTTTACAGATACATCAACCGGATTTCCGTCATCCTGGTCATGGAACTTTGGAGATGGAAGTACATCAAATAATCGGAATCCAACGCATACTTATTCTGCAGGAGGAAATTATAACGTTAACCTGACAGTAAGTAATGAAAACGGCACGAATTCAAAAACTGCTGTTATCATTGTGTTGCAGCTTCCTGTAGCAGACTTCAGTACCAGTGCTACAGGTGGTTATGCTCCGCTTTCAGTCCTCTTTACTGACCTTTCGCAAAACGCAACATCGAGGAGCTGGGATGTTAACAATGACGGAGTCGAGGACTCAAACGAGACAAGCTTTGTTTATGAGTATGCTTCTGCAGGGACTTACACCGCTAACTTGACAGCGATCAATGCAAACGGCACGAATTCGAAAACTGTTCAGATAATTGTAGATAGAAGAGACAGCGGAAGCAGCCACAGCAGCGGTGGTGGGGGTGGATCTCCTGAACCTGCAACGAATGTCAAAGTGAAGGAACTTTCACAGGCCTTCATTACAAACGGAAACCCTGTACAGTTTAATTTCCCAAAGAACGCCACTGCTGTTGTATATTTGAGCTTCGATTCAAAGAAGACTTTTGGCAAGACAACGACAATTGTTGAGATGCTGAAAAATAAATCTAAGCTTACCCCGGAAACACCCGAAGGCGAGGTCTACAATTACCTCAATATCTGGGTTGGCAACGGTGGATATGCAACTGAGAAGAATATCGAAAACGCAGTCGTGTGTTTCAAAATTGAAAAGGCCTGGATGAAGGATAAAGGCATTGACCAGTCTTCAATCATCCTGAACAGGTACAGTGACAAGAAATGGAATCCATTGCCCACCAGTCAATCAGGAGACGATGAAAAATATATGTATTTCACAACAGAAACTCCGGGATTCTCTTCCTTTGCAATAACGGGTGAGATAACAGCAAAAGAAACTGTGACTGAAATCCTGCCTATACCTGACACTCAGAATCTTGAACAAAACAATACAGATTCAGAAGTTGAAGAGACTTCTGAGCCGAAGGAAAAGACAGGTATGCCTGGATTTGAAATGATTTACTGTATTATCGGGCTGCTTGGAGTGTTCCTATATAGAAGAAGATAAAATAGAATAAATTGCAGTTAGATGGTAGGAATAGCTGACCCCACCATCTAATTTCTTACCTTTTTTTAAGTTCATTTGAAATTCTCAAAACCTCTTTTGCCTACTGTGGAGATACTCCCGGAGGATGAAGTTTATACCTGCCTGATCAATTCTAAAGGCGTTCCGTCTTCCTGAGGCACTGGAATTATCCTGGAAATCAAAAGGTAAACAAATTAAAAGCTATACATAGAAAGATGCATTTTTTATTTTTAGCCTATTTAAGCTGATGTATATAGGTTTTCTTCTACAAATCTAACTTTTCTTATTTATGTGGGCGCTTAGTACAGGAACGGCGATTCTGTGCTTTTCTTTGCGGAGTCTGGTCATACACTATAAAACTATAAGCTATCATGCGGCTTAAATGCGAATGTTTACACTCGAAACGATTTCGATTTTTTATGGACATAATTCTCTACGAACCTGGTATAGACTCGACTAACTTAATTATAAATATTAGGATGTTGTAATACATACTATTTGATAAAGTTTACACTCTTTGCTAGTAAGATTGCAGCTCAAAACCAGACGGTGTGTGTAGTTTTAGATTGAATGTTCTGGTTAAAGGAATATATTTGTACACATCAAAGTCCGAAAACATAGTTCATGCCAGGCACACGCACTAAAAATAACGTTGGAGTTGCAGCAAACTACAAAAGGAAAAATCTTGCTTCATTCGCCAAAAAGAGGGTTTTACATTTTAATGGGAAAAACGAAGTTTTTAAAATTAATTTATAAAGTAAAACCGGTTCCTATCATCTCATTAACGAGGTCTGATCCCAATGAAAGTTCATAAGTTTAAACCATACGTAAAATGTGGACTATTTCTCATACTAGTAATCAGTCTGGCTGGTACTGCTAATGCAGCTACGAATCATACCGGAGGTATTGCTCTATCGTGGGACGATGTATTAAGTATTGATCCGTGTTATCAAAATTTGCAACTATTTGAGACGTATAATGCTACGTGTACTATCAATTTAAATTCAAATGATCTAATTTACTCTAAGCAGGGTACAAAAGATAACCTAGGTGCACTGCACTCGGCTGGATGGGAAGTAGCTGCACATGGGCGCAATCACGAAGATTCAATTTTGTATATAAACAATTACACTTCTGATGGGTGGCTGAACCAGGAAGTAATTCCTAACATCAATGATCTAAAAGGCTATGGTTATTCTCCAGTTTATACTTTTGTGTATCCTTATGGAAGTAGGGATACAAATTCTGATGCAGCACTGGTTCCATACTTCCGGACAATTAGATCGACTGAGTTCGATGTGGTGAATGTAAATGCCTCAAACGCTTATTACAAATGGGACAATACTCAAGTTCTGTACGCTGTTGAAATAGATGATAATTCCGGTGTCAGTCCGGAGTCCATAAAAGCTGGAATTGATTACGCAATGGCAAATGGATATGTACTGCTGTTATATGGGCATACAATTACTCCAACCATTACCGGAGATTACCAAACTTCAACATCAAGACTGGGAGAAATTCTAAATTATACCAAAGAACAGGGCGGAGAATTTTATCTCATGGGAGATCTGGGTAATTCGTCCTGGGTTCAACCTTCCATATCTTCTAATGTGACTGCAAATTTCACAGTTTCTACAGATAGTGTGAAGGTCGGGGAAACTGTGACTTTTGTGGATCACAGCATCAACCAGACTTCTGAACTGCTTGATTTTGGTGACGGGTCTAACAGCAATACTGCAACCGTTACTCATACATATACAACACCAGGAACTTATACGGCTACTTTAACGGTAACAAATGGCTTTTCCAGTCACTCGATGACCAAAACAATTACAGTTGTAACTGGTTATAACGGAGGTATTGCTCTATCATGGGACGATGTAGGAAGTATTGATCCGTGTCGTGAAAATCTAGAAACGTTCCAGAAGTATAATGCTACATGTACTGTAAATCTAAATTCATTAAGTGTAAGCCCACAGAGTACAATAGACAACCTGAGTGCACTGAATTCGGCGGGATGGGAAATATCTGCGCATGGGCTCAATCACGAAGATCCAGTTGCATTTTTAAATAATCACACTTCTCAAGAGTGGCTGGACCAGGAAATACTACCGAACATCGCAGAAATAACCGGTTATGGTTATCCAGTTTATTCTTTTGCATATCCCTATGGAAGTCAAAATGATACTACTGATGCATTACTAGCTCCATGTTTCCGAACACTAAGAGCGACGAATTTCGGTACAGTGAATGTAAATGAATCAGCCGCTTATTACAAGTGGGACAATGCTCGACTTGTGTATGGTGTTGAAATAGATGACCAGTCACCGTCTGGTGCTAGCCTGGAGTCTATACAATATGGAATTGATGACGCAATAAAATATGGGTATGTACTGGTGTTATATGGGCATACGATCACTCCAACTGTTACCGGAGAACTTCAAACTTCAACATCGAAACTGGAATCAATTCTGAACTATACCAGCCAGAAGGGCGGGAAATTTTATCACATGGGAGACCTGGGTAATTCGTCCTGGGTTCAACCTACTAATGTGACTGCAAATTTCACAGTTTCTACAGATAGTGTGAAGGTCGGGGAAAGTGTAACTTTTGTAGATTACAGCGTCAACCAGAATTCTGAACTGCTTGATTTTGGTGACGGGTCTAACAGCAATACTGCAAACGTTAATCATATATATACAACACCGGGAACTTATACGGCTACTTTAACGGTAACAAATGGATTTTCCAGTCAATCGATGACTAAAACAATTACGGTTGTAACTGGTTATAACGGAGGTATTGCTCTATGCTGGGACGACACAGGAAATATTGATCCGTGTCGTGAAAATCTAGAAACGTTCCAGAAGTATAATGCTACATGTACTGTAAATCTAAATTCATTAAGTGTAAGCCCGCAGAGTACAAAAGATAACCTGAATACACTGAATTCGGCTGGATGGGAAATATCTGCGCATGGGCTCAATCACGAAGATCCAGTTGCATTTTTAAATAGTCACACTTCTCAAGAGTGGCTGGACCAGGAAATACTACCGAACATCGCAGAAATAACCGATTATGATTATCCAGTTTATTCCTTTGCATATCCCTATGGAAGTCAAAATGATACTACTGATGCATTACTGGCTCCATATTTCCGGACACTTAGAGCGACGAATTTCGGTACAGTGAATGTAAATGAATCAGCCGCTTATTACAAGTGGGACAATGCTAGACTTGTGTATGGTGTTGAAATAGATGACCAGTCTAATGTTAGCCTGGAGTCTATACAATATGGAATTGATGACGCAATAAAATATGGGTACGTACTGGTTTTATATGGTCATACTATTACTCCAAATGTTCCCGGACCATATCAAACTTCAACATCGAGACTTGATTCGATTCTAAATTATACCTACCAGAAGGGCGGGAAATTTTATCACATGGGAGATCTGGGTAATTCGTCCTGGGTTCAACCTTCCATATCTTTTAATGTGACTGCTAATTTCATTAGTAATCCCACAGCTGGATTTGCGCCGCTGAATGTAGCATTCACGGATACATCAACTGGACTTCCAACATCCTGGTCATGGGACTTTGGAGACGGAGCCACTTCGACTGAACAGAATCCAACTCATATTTATTCTACAGTAGGAACTTACACAGCTAAACTGACAGTAAGCAATGCAAACAGCACTTCCTCAAAAACTGCTCAGATAATTGTAGATGAGGAAGACGATGACGGAGGAAGCAGCCACAGTAGCGGTGGAGGCGGGGGTTCTCCTGAACCTGCAAGAAATGTTGAAGTAAAGGAACTTTCCCAGGTCTTTATCACAAACGGAAAATCTGTTCAGTTTGATTTCACAAAGAATGCAACCTGCGTTGTTTATGTTGGTTTTGATGCTAAAAAGACCGCTGGCAAGACCACAACCATTATTGAGCAGTTAAAGAAAAAGTCCACACTTGTTTCCGCGCTGCCTGAAGGAGAGGTCTACAAATACTTCAACGTCTGGGTAGGAAACAGCGGGTTTGCTACCTCTAAGAATATTGAAAACCCTGTGCTCTGCTTCAAGGTTGAAAAGTCCTGGATCCAGAATAAAAAGATAGACCAGGATTCTATCACTCTGAACAGATACAGCGACAAAAAATGGGAGCAGGTCCCAGCAAGCCCTTCAGGAGAAGATAGTAAATATCTGTATTTCAAATCCAGTGTCTCAGGTTATTCATTCTTTGCAATAACAGGGAAGTCAGATTCTTCTCCGGGAGGATCTGTAACTGACATACAATCCGAAGATGAATCTGATACCCCTGAAGAGAATATAGGAGAGACAGGATCAGAAGTTAAGGAATCCGACGAGGACAAAGAAAACACAGGCATGCCAGGCTTTGATATGGTCTATGGAATAGCTGGTCTGCTTGCAGTGTTCCTGTATAAAAAAAGATAAATCGAATGAATAACAGTTAGATGGTAGGAATAACTGATCCCACTATCTAATTTTTTTACCTTTTCTAAGTTCGTATTGAACCCTCTAAGTTTATGTATGTATTTGATTGGATAAGGCTGGAGCTTTTAGGGATATTTATATTATTTGAAGCAAAATGCCGAAAGTGATAAGCTTTTTACCCTGATTTTGTTCTAAGTTTCTTTATGTCTGTACACCCGTCTTTTTTGTATTTTGCCTATTGAAGCTAATTTTAGACATTTTTTCAAAAATTCGGAGTATTCGGTTATCTTTACAGATATTTTTCAGAACCTGTATGATCTCCTGTATATCAGGAAGCTTGTGCTGCCCAAACTTGGGCAGCACTTCATCATCATATATTGCATCAGCTGTCACTTTGGAAGGCCTGTAAACAGGCCTTCCTATAGGTCTCTGTATCTTGAAATTTTTAAGTGTAGGTACATAAAGCGTGGAGTCGTTCTCATTTGCAGGAACAACAATAATAGAGAGGTTAAGACCCTCTAAATCTACTAAAACGCTTATTTTTACTCCATTTACTTTCTTGTAGCCATCATAACCGATGTTTCCCCTTTTTTAGCAGGAACATCCTTTGTATCAATAAAGCAATGAGAAAGATCTATTTTCTTCAAGTCATAACCTTTGTTTAAAAGTTCATTGAAAATCTTCTGATAGGTACCATGTTCACACAGGTAGAGATGAAATCTATGAACTGTTGACTTAGAACCATAAATACGAGGAACATCTTTCCACGTACAACCGGTTGTAACGACATACAAGATTCCATTCATTAACTTCCTTAAGTCTGCATGAGGCCGGCCTGTGTGTGGTTTCTGTGGGGGAAGATAAGGTTCTATGGATTTCCACAGAACATCATCGATTTCCTGAAATGACATAGTACTAAATATATAATTTCAACATAAATTAAACCGTTAAATGTCTAAAATGTAAATTTTAACCATGATGTTTAATGTACTTGATTTTATATCTCGAGTGCGTAAGTCCTTAAAGTACTATCCGTAAGGTCAATGTGTACCTGAATTTTGGAAAATTTACGATATGAATTTAAAGTTAACGTTTACCATTATCCAATTGTAGAAATGGTTTGAATTTTAAGACAGCCTCTTAAAGGACATCTAAGCGTTTAGCTGTATGCCAGTTGAAGTTTTGGCACCTGATTTATGTTCCCGACATCGCTGCTAGAGAAAGCGATATAATTATTGCTCTCTGTGCGGGCTTTTATCAGAAAACCAGTATTTTCGTACTTTCCACTGGTATACTCTTTTACTAGATCGGTTACATCAAGCTCGTAATACCTGTTATCAGGAAAGCTATTGCCTTTAATGGTTATTGTAGCATACGGAGTGCTGCCCTGAGAAACACAATTTTTATCGTACCAGTCTCCTCCGGGATTTATCCATGAAACACCTTTGTCCTTTTTGTTCCAGCTTACGTAGTCCGAATTCCAGGCAGAAGCCGGCCTGTAAACCTCAATCACAGTATCCTGAAGCCTTGAGCTTCCTGCAGGATAATACCAGTAAAGAGAAAGAGTCGCATCACTAACTTCCCCGGAAGCTTCGTACTCGCTAAGGTCAAACCGCATTACATCCCTATACCTGAAACTCTTAATTCCACCGACGTCAATAAAGGTGGAACTCTTGAAAACAGTGTCAGAGGAAGCTTCACGCAGGCGGTTGTCCATTGCCCCTGTCACGGTAACATCAGTGACTGGGGTTACATCAATAATTGGGTCCACTGATGCTTGTTCGGTTACGGCAAGCCTGGGTTTCTGGTTTTCGTTCCAGGCTTCGGAGCTGTAAAAAGCTATGTAATTGTTGTTTTCCGTGCGGGCTTTTATCAGAAAACCAGTATTTTCGTACTTTCCACTGGTATACTCTTTTACGAGATCGGTTACATCAAACTCGTAATACCTGTTGTCAGGAAGGGTACTGCCTTTAATGGTTATTGTAGCATACGGAGTGCTGCCCTGCAAAACACCATTTTTATCGTACCAGTTGCCTCCGGGATTCTTCCATAAAACACCTTTGTCCCTTTTATTCCAGCTTACATAGTCCGAATTCCAGGCAGAAGCCGGCCTGTAAACCTCAATCACAGTATCATTTGGCCTTGAGGTTCCTGCAGGATAATACCAGTAGAGAGAGAGGGTTGCGTTACTAACATGGAAATCACTGGTATATTCGCTAAGGTCAAACCGCATTACATCCCTATACCTGAAACTCTTAATTCCACCTACATCAATAAAGGATGAACTCTGGTAGACAATATCAGGAGAAGCCTCACGCAAACGGTTGTCAGCTTCTATTATTACAGCAGCAGTAGAATTTTTCCTATCTTCAACTGTAGTTTCTTGCTGCTGTTCACCCAGATCTAACTTACCATCAATAGTGAAGTAATCTCCATAAGCAACAAACGTAAATGGAGTTTTAAGATCAATATTTCCACTATTCAGGACGTTTTTATATCCCTGGTTTCTGTTTACGTCTCCTGCACCTTCCTGCTTTAATTTTACGTCCCTGAGTGATAATAATTTCTGGAGGTATGTATTCTCATCGGCTCCCTGTTTTGGGGTTGTGCCCGCATTCTTTATGATGCTTTTTGCCCCGTCAACTCCATGCCTGATGCACATGTCATAGATAAAAGCTTTAGTAAGTGCATTCTTTGCGCCTATCGAATCGGCAATTTCCATTGCAGGATTATAATAGAGTTCATCCAATTTGTCCATCTGAGACTTTTTAAAAAGAGGATCATCACACGAATTAACGTCCTGTATAAAACCAGATAATCCCTCTACGCTCGGGTTTCCGTCTCCATCTGCTGCATAGTGAGATCCGGCATCTATTTTATCCAGGGCAGGTATGTATTTTGCCAGGACATTATCAGGATTCAATTCGGTGTAATGTTTTATAAGGATGTTCCCATCATAAGTCCCGGTGCAGAACCCGATACATCCAAATGTAATACCACGCCCGTCTCCAATGTTTTCAGCATAATTAAAATGTAGCTGAGTATCACTGTTTTCTAATGTTGTGGTCATCTGAAGTATTACATTTTTCATATTTGATGTATTCTCGGCAGCTCCTGTGGGCATAACAGTAACCATCACAACAAATAGAAATAAAGCAAGGAACCATATTAAATATTTATTAATTTTCATATTTTTTTCTCCAAATAATTTTTATCCGACGTTTAGTTGATTGGGGAGCCATTGATCAAATCCAATCCCTTTTGGTGACGGATATATACCCGGATTAAACCCCTGACATTACAGAATGCATATCTTCTTATTGTCAAGAGTATTTTTGTCTGTTTTTCCCCATTAACAGCTTAAACTTATGCATTTTGTTTTGGAGTCTTATCTGCCTCTAACTTTTCTAAAAAATATGACAATTGTCTTTGCGTTTTCATATTTCTCATATAATATAATTACAGCAAT
Organism: Methanosarcina sp. 2.H.A.1B.4; assembly: GCF_000979385.1. NCBI lineage: Archaea > Methanobacteriati > Methanobacteriota > Methanomicrobia > Methanosarcinales > Methanosarcinaceae > Methanosarcina > Methanosarcina sp. 2.H.A.1B.4. The sequence continues at coordinate 17,424 of NZ_JJOV01000016.1, read as the reverse complement.
AAACTTGCAATTTCAAACTAATTAAAACCCAAAGAGTATTATATAAACGCAAAAAGATACCCTTCATATTAATTAAAAACTTAGAAAAGTTCATGAATATAAATAGAAATATTCTTTATAAATATTTTTTGTCCAGATTCCTAGTTTCGAACCATCTTAGTTCCTAAAACAATTTTTTAGAACATGTTTTGATTACAACCGATATCTGAATCCAACAAAAAAAGTTACAGGTGCCTTGCAAGGCGGGACTATCTCACTACTTTTGGTTAGATGGCAATAATGGCAGCAGAAATACTTGTGGCTAAGCAGAAGTTACCATAGCTACAATAATCTAGATAAGAGTAGATCAATCAAGGTTAGCTTCATCAGATCTGAATGTTTATTACAGCAAACTGGAATCGTTTACATCTTCAACTTTAGTTTCATTGCTGGTATTCACCTAGATCTAATTTACCATCAATAGTGAAGGAATCTCCATATGCAACGAAAGTAAATGGGGTCTTAAGATCAACATTTCCACTATTCAATAATTTTTTATATCCTTGATTTCTGTTTACGTCTTCGATACCTTCCTGTTTTAATTTTGCATCCCTGAGTGAAATTAATTTCTGGAGGTATGTGTTCTCATCGGTTCCCTGTTTTGGGGTTGTACCAGCATCCTTTATGATGTCTTCTGTCTGGTCCACGCCATGCCGGACGCACATGTCATAGATGAAAGCTTTAGTAAGTGGATTTTTTGCGCCTATCGAGTCGGCAATTTCCATTGCAGGATTATAATAGAGTTCATCCAATTTGTCTATCTGAGCATTTTTAAAAAGAGGGTCATCACACGAATTAACGTCCTGTATAAAACCAGATAATCCCTCTACTCCAGGATTTCCGTCTCCGTCTGCTGCATCGTGAGGGCCAGTGTCTATTTTATCCAGGGCAGGTATATATTTTGCCAGGGTATTATCAGGATTCAATTCTGTGTAATGTTTTATAAGGATGTTCCCGTCATAAGTCCCGGTGCAGAACCCGATACACCCAAATGTAATACCACGCTCGTCTCCCAGGTTTTCAGCATAATTAAAATGTAGCTGAGTATCGCTGTTTTCTAATGTAGAGGTCATCTGAAGTATTACATTTTTCATATTCGATGTATTATTTGATGGGTACTCAGTATTATTTGATGGGTACTCAGAATTATTTGATGGGTACTCAGTATCTCCTTTGGGCATAAAAGTAACCCCCACAACAAATAAAAATAGAGCAAGGAACCATATCAAATATTTATTAATCTTCATATTATTTTTTCTCCCAATAATTTTTATCCGATGTTTAGCTCGTTGGGGTACAATTGATCAGATCCAATACTTTTTGGTGATGAAATATGCCCAGATTAACCCCGCCACACTACAGAACGCATATTTTCACATTGTAGAGAGCATTTTCTTGTTTTTTTCTCTGTAGAGGATTAAATTTATACATCCTGATCTTCAGTCTTATAATTTTTAACGAAAATTAAAAAATCAAAATATATTATAGAAACTTAAAGATATATCCGCCCCATTACTAAAAAATTAAGAGAAGTCATAAATGGAAATAGGAGTTTTCTTTATAAGTATTTTTCTTCAGACCCGCCGTTCCGAATCACCTCAGTTCATAAACCCATTTCTGGGATTGTGACTAAGAGCCTATCCGAAAAGTCCCGCTGCTCCGAATATTATCCATGCGCATGTTAAATGAAGCATAGCAAAGTAATTCTCAATTTTCTTTTCCCATCGAATAAGCATTCTTCTGAATCTATTCAACCATGAATGTGTCCTTTCTACAACTCACCTTCTTGCCCTATAATCTGGTATCTCTTTCATTCCTATGTTTTCTTCTCCCCTTCTCCTGATATGGGCAGTATATCCATATTCCTCAACCAATTCTCTGATATCAGGGAAATCATATCCCTTATCCATACAAATATTCTGAATTACTTTATGTGAAGGTCTCTCAATAATTATGGCATCTAGAGTCCCTTTTACAAGCTTTTTATCGTGACGATTTGCCCCATCCGCGACAACAGAAAGTGGTATGTCTTTACCATCAGTTAACATACTCCTTTTTGTACTTTTTTTGCCACGGTCAGCAGGATTAGCTCCTGTTCCAGTTCCACCCAATAGTGCTTTTGTCATGACTCCATCAATCGCTTGCCATTCCCACTCTAATCCTTTTTTATTATCGTACTCCAGTAGACCGGATTTCCACATTTTCTCAAATAAGCCCGCTCTTTGCCATTCCTGAAATCTGCCATGTACAGTTCTTGGAGCTCCATAACATCTTTGCAATGATTTCCATTGGCAGCCAGTACGAAGGAGATCAAAAATACCACTCAGTATTTTCCGATCATTTTTTCTAGGTTTTCCAAGTTTCTTTTTTGGCTTAGGGAATGGCAGTAATGGTTCTATTCTCTTCCAGAATTCGTCAGATATCTCGTAGTTGTGTCCGTTTTTCGTGTTGTCACTACTACATATTACCTTATATCGCAGTTATTCTACTTTTCGGATAGGCTCTAAATAGAAACTTTAGAAGCTTCCCTTTTTAGACTAATTATCTCTTGAGAATCTCTATGATCTCCTTTATATCCGGAAGCTTGTGCCCCGGATATTTCTTGAAGAAGATTACTTTCTGATTTTCGTCAATAATGATATTCGCCCTTTCAAAGACTCCTTCTTTTTCTTTGAATATCCCGTATGTTCTGGCAACCTCCCCATGCGGCCAGAAATCCGAAAGGAACCTGATGTGCATAATCCCCAGCCCTTGCCCAGGATTTTTTTGAAGGTATGGAGTCCACACTTATACCAAGGGTACTGTGTTCAGTTCGGCAAAGAGCTCATGATTTTCTTCAAGTGATTTCATCTGTTGTGCGCAGACTGCGTCCAGGCAAGCGGGTGGAAGGACAGAAGGACTTTCTTTCTTTTAAGGTCATAAAGATGCATTTCTTCTCTCCTCTGGTCCTTTAACCGGAAGTCCTGGATAGTTTTCCCTATTTTTACCTCGGTTGTCATAAATTTCCCTAACTTTATATTTGTCGATCTATTTAAATTATTAATGGCCTTTATGGCATGTGTTTCTGACCTTTACATCTCGTAAAATGAACTCGTTTGACCTCTGTTCTATTAACCCTATTCGCTAACGCCTGAGTTTCTGGTATTTAAAGTAGTTCCTAAATTCTACGTGCTGGATGGATTTCCGAGTTACAGTTTAATCTATAACTGTTGATTTGGTAACAGAACAGTATTATGTATACATATAAATTTATAAAATACGTAGAATTAAGGGAATATTTTAGGGCAGTGTCGCGAATTTGCTGTAAATTCGAAGTCAAATTTTTGTATACCATGAGGGTAATTTATCTTCCGAGGTGGAATTTTCTACCCAAGAACTTCATGAAATTTGTGATTTTTCAGAAAAATCGGCACACTGCCGCTTTTTTAGATCTTTTAGGCCAATTAAGTAAATCTTATATGACCAGTATTTCCGGAATACTATCTAAATAATATTAGTTCAATGCGTAACTATATATAACGAAGTATACTTCCTTTATAACAAAGTATGATCATAAAAGAACTTAAAAGTGCAGGGAAAAACGCAATTGGATGAAATTAGTGGGGCCCGTAATGAATAAATGTCCAATTTGTGGGCATGAATTTGTAGTCATGAAACAAAGTGGAAGAAAAGGCAATTTACTGTACACTTGAATGCCTTTCAGCTGCTCAGAAAAAAGTGAAGAGGGAGAAAGTTTCCTCATTCAGGTCTGTATAAATTTATTACGTTTCATTATTAACAGTATAATTTCTTTACTTTTTACATTTAACCTAAAGCAATTAGAAACTAAAACCAAAGTAAATCAAGAAATAGCTTAACAGTGGGGGAAAAATATGAAAATTAGAGTAGTTAGTTCCAGGGAAGAAATCTTTACACTCAATCCTAATGAGCGTGTAGTTCACCTGGCCTTCAGGCCTTCGAACAAGGACATCTTTGCACTGGTTGAAACCTGCCCGAAGATTGAGGTAATCCAGTTGCCTAAATCTTACAGGCGAACGGTTTCAAAGTCCATAGAAATGTTCCTTGAGATGCAGAGAATCCAGCTTATCGAAGGAGATGTGTGGGGCCACAGGAAAGACATTAATGAATATTACAGTATCCCGTCCTCAGTGATTGAGAAGATAAGAGAACTGAAGATGGAGGGTACACCTGCTGAGAGAATCGAAGAAAAGGTTGCAAGGGAAAGCAAGTTGAACCCTGAAATGATTGCTTATATCCTGACCAAGGAAACTCCTGTTTAAATTCAAATAGGATAGAGTATGGCCCTTAAGAATTTGCTGAAGATTAAAACATAAAAAGGAATTGGATCGAAATTACTCAGGATAAAACTAGTACTGCGATTCCGAAGTAGGTTCACAAAAGTTGACTTTTGAATCTATTTACCGATCACTAATATTTCCCACTAAATCAGGAATTTATTTTGGAATCGAAGCACTAGATACTAACATCATTTGAAATCTCCATTTAATATCTGTTAGCTATCAAGCAATCAGATGGGGGAGGATGTGGGGGGGTTATTATGACTAAGAAAGATATCGGAGATTTTGCAAAAAATCAAAGAATAAAAGTAATGTATCCAGATATCGTATTTAGCCGAAAAGAGAAGAGAGAGAAAAAGCTTTCGGACTTATCCGACAATCATCTTATAAATAAATGTATACCGATTGCCTCATTACTCCTGGCTGTATTAATCACCGTTTCTGTGGGATTATTTCTTTACATGGGAATTAATCACTTGAACGGTAGCACTCCAGGAAGTACCACTATTCTGGAAGAACCAGAACTCGTCAATGCACTGAAGGACGTGCAGGATAGAGGAGTTCTTATTGCAATGCACGGATGGGTACACGAAGACTATTCAACTCTAACACCATTGCAAATAAAAGAAAACATAGAAAAGGGAAAGCAGGTCTTTGAAAAAGCAGGGATTGTCCCTGTAGCATTCATCCTCCCACTTGAACCCATTAATGGAGTAATAGATGCGTCCTTAAAACAGGAAATAGAGAGCAATGGAATCTCAACACGATTACCTGCTCTCGAAACGAATGGAAACTATAGAAACGAATATACATGGGACTGGCGTACAATGGAAAGCTTTGAAGACCCCCGGTTCCAAGAGGCTTCCGAGCAAATAAAGGAGGAGAATCCGACAATCATTCTGCTCCACGTACAGGACTGGAATCCATATACAAAGCAGTTTCTCACTGATTACTTATCATCGACTAATAAGATGAAGATCACAATCAGGGTAGACGATGTCGAGGTGAATACCCAACCAGAAGTAATCTCCGACATGGCCCAGTTAACTCAATACAAATCAGTAGGACAGGTTGCATTTTCAGTTATTCCTGCGGGAGCTGGGAAAGGCGACAACCCTACTATCGGAAATATAAATGTAAATAAGATAATGGTGATCTATTTCGGGTTCTTTATCATAACCACGCTGTTGCCGCTTTCATTTTTAGTGATATGGAAGTTGTTATCAGAGTGGCAGAAGAAAAGGAAACAAAATAAGCATCTACTTAAAGATGGTCGAGATCCGAAAGATCCTGGTACAAAAGGACCGATGTTAGTCTCCATTATTGCTCCGGCTTATAATGAAGAGAAAGCAATCGGTAAATGTCTTCAGTCAATCCTTGACCAGGACTATAAGGGAGAAATGGAAGTAATCGCTGTTAATGACGGGTCCAGTGACCGAACTGCAGAGATTATTTCAACATATCCTGTAAAACTTCTCGATCTTAAAGTGAATGGGGGAAAGGCAAACGCGCTTAATAAAGCGATTGAGATTGCAAAAGGAGACATCCTGATCTTTACGGATTCAGATTCGTATATGGCGCCAAATGCAGTGAGCTCGTTAGTGAAATGTCTCAACGAGAATAAAGATGCCCAGATGGTGGCAGGAAATGTTTATATCCACGATAATCACGGAAAAAAGGGATTCATGAAGTATTTCCAGATGATTGAATATCGCACAGAACAGGAAATTACCCGCTATCTTCAGGGTTTGTCTGGCAGTATTCTCGTATGCCCGGGCCCTCTTACTGCGGTCAGGTGCAAAGTATGTGACATAATTAAATTCAGTAACGAAACCATAGTTGAAGATGCAGACTTTACAATCAAGGCTCTTAAAAACTCCATTAAGATAATTCAAGAACCAAAAGCAATAGTTTACACGAACGCACCTGAGACTGTTAAAGGGTGGTATAAACAGAGAAAGAGATGGTGGTACGGAAATCTCCAGTTATGGAGGCTCCACAAAAAATGGGCAGTGAGAAACCTTTGGATGATATTCAACTACTCAGGATATATTATTGGGATTTGTTCTATCATCCTGATCTTATCAATACCGATCTTAATCCTTCAATATGACAACATCCCAGTGGTACTGATGAGTGGGACCTTATGTCTTGCATTCTCCATAATGCTGTATCTCATACTCATTGGTCCATTATTTGCCACAGACAAAAAATTATTACTAATGCTGATACCATATGTATTGATCTATGCGACAATAAAAGTGGTAGTACTCAGTATCCTTTTCCTCTGCTACCTAACAGGTAAAGGAGTAAAAGTTAAATTCGGTGCAAAGACTTTTGTGGCAAGATAATAAAAAAGATTACAAAAAAATATATTCTACAGGGGTCAATTCCCCTTATTTTTTTAGAAATTTTATATTACAGTCCTGTTGCATCCCGTATTTTTTAATTCAATTCCTTTGAAGAATTCCCCATTAAGTAAGCCTCTCCTTTATGTCCCTGAGCTCAGAATCAGTAAAACTCAGGCTCTGGTAATGTATCAGAGATGTTACAGAAGCATGGCCCTGATGTGGATATATTTCAATCTCTGGAATTCTCTGCCCCTCGCTCGCACTTACCGCCCGCTCAGGTGCAATATAAAGCAGTCGGCTTATAGAACACTCGCTTTGCCGTTGAGGATCTTGAATCTATCCCACTCTAAATTATACCGATGACTAATACAATCGTAAATTTTGAACATATAGCTCCTGGAAAACTCATTGATTTCCTTTCCCACACGTGCAAAAACGGGCTGTACAAAGTTGATGAGTTTTCAATCGAATACGGAAAAGTCCCGTACCTTTCAGGTGAGTGCATGGGAGAAAAGGCATATTATATGCTCACAGCCGTTGTCATATATCGGGAGGAAATAGTCCAAGTCCTCCTGCATGCAAGTCTGATCAATCGTTTGGACTCCAAGGCTTTTTAAACGAAATTCTTGAAAAACTGCACCACCTTGTTCAGAACGTCAGCTCTGCTAGGGAAATATGGATCGTCAAAAATGAGTAGGATGTTAAAGTCCGAGGTGCATGCAAAATTACTCACAGATACAAAAATCGAAGAAATTGACTTTTGTTCTCAGGACCTGCGCATATCGAAGTGTTTCAATCATTCGCTGGACGTGACATGTTATTGCGCGAAATAGTAAATAGGACCTGATTGAATAGATACATCGTCGAAAATTATGTTAGGGTTTACAAAAGATACGGAAGTAATGTGACTTAATATCTGAATCACACCGTAAATAGTTAGGCAAAATGTAGCTAATAAATAATAGTCACTACACAGCGATTTACTTACAAAGAGCATCGCGACAAAATAGAATATGTGGGGAAACAATTTACATCAAAAAGGTAGATGTAAGAGGTGCGATTTGAACGCACGAACTCCTACAAGACCAGGCTCTAAATCTTCTCATAGAGGCTTACAGGTATCCAGCAGTTTATTTTCCTCTTCTCTTCAGGCATGTATCCTGGATTAAATTTTTTAGGATATAGTTGTGTCCTTTTTGGATCCTTTTGTATCCAGTTCAGTGAGAACACAGGTAAATTACTTTTATACCCCTGCCTTGACAGACATCAGTCTGCCCTGGAGGGGTAGTTTACTCAGGATTAACCTACGAAAAGGAAATTCTCGAATTGCCATGGATCGGGATCGTGTTCCACAGCTGGATTTTCTTTGAAAAATACTTTGCGATTTTTAAGCGGTGTCCAGTCCGAAGGTGTGGAAATAAATTTTCCAAGATACGGTTTGGCAATATCCAGGACAAAATCATGAGGCAAGTCCTCAGGTGTTTTAATGCCTTCTCGTGGATTTTCAAGCATCCAGAGTATAGCAGCAACAATGCCTGCAGCTACCTGAAGAGTAGTAGCATTCTGACCTGGAGCAAGGGGTCTGGCCTCTTCAATGCTCAATGAGCTCCCGGTCCACCAGGAATTATAAGAATGGCCCATCAAGAGTGCCCCTATTATGTCCTCGCCGGACACGATTTCATTTGTCATAATCCTGAGTCTGGGTTGAAGCTCATAATTTCGGCCTCGCAATTCGCAAAGAGAGGAAAGTGTATCATGACAGGGCATATAAGCATAATGTACGGTAGGCCTATAGACCGCCTCTCCATCTTCCCTAACAGTTAACAGTTTTGAAAGGCCATATGATTCGCCATGACGGATCGCCATACCTACAATTTCTTCATCCGGTATCCACGATCTGACCCATGTATTCATGCCCATCTGGGGCAAGAAAATCATATTTTTCGGTCCGTAAGGAGGTATATGTGCCAGGGGCGGCAGTTTGCTCTCATGCGTTCCCCAGGCTATTTCAACAGGAGCTGTTCCTTCTTCTCTCAATCCTTCAATGCTCCATGTCCCAACGAATTCATTAACTTCCTTTGCCCGGTTTGCTACTTGAGTATCTCGCTCGCTACAATGGATCACTCTGACTCCCAGTTTCTGAGCCAGGCGGGCAAAATCCCTGTTCTTTGCAAGGAGGGTAATTTCCTGTTCATCCTCAGGAGAGACTTTCTTATCAGCACAGGTGCGGGAGGCAATATCCAGCAAGCCTTGCTTTACGAAATGAGTTATCAGGCCAGGATTTGCGCCATGGTCAACAACAGCAGTCGGTGCATCTTTCCAATCACGGGAAAGTTCACGCAAGCTCATTTGCCGCAAATAAAGAGATTTTTCCAATAGACTTCTGGTCAAAAAATCCTCAGTAGGATCCCATACTTCAACCGAAGTGTTAACGTACAATACATTGTGATCATGGCACCACTTAAGGATGTCATTAGCACCTATATTCCACGAAAGATCAATGATCAAGCCTTCATTTTCCATATATTGTGACAAAACTTGATCCAAATTTGTAGGGGTAATCTTTTCACAGACAAATCTTAATCCTTGATTAGTATATTTTTTCAGGGCTTTTGATTTGTCTTCAAAATCAATTAAGGTAATGTTTTCTAGCGGAACATCGAGTTTGTCCAGTAAAATGGGTAGGGTACATTGTGAAACTGAGCCATAACCTATAATGAGGATTTTATTGGAAAACTTTTTTTTCATAGGATTCGTAAACGCAAGACATTGATATAACTTTTCGCCTAAATACGGCCCTACTTATTTAAATATAGGTAAATGTACCTACCTGAAAAGATAGTCATCTTGCATATTCTCAAAAAATCGGAACAACTTTCATCCCAAAATCCGGACCACTGGTTAAGAGACATTATTTACAAAACAGATCGGTGCAAATGTGAAAAGTTAAGTTCCGAATTAAAAAATATATAATATAAGTGATTGAAATGTGTCCTCATGAAAAGGAATAAATCATAAACTAAAAATATTGATCGAGAATATTGATGCAAATTAACCAATAGTGGCCGTTTATTAATTTTATATTTCTCATAAAAGTGTTAAGAAAAAGGTCTATAATATCTTAATAACATGCCAACAAATGAAATAATCAGTTTTACTCGATATAATTAAAAAAGTTTGATGCGAGAGGTGCGATTCGAACGCACGAACTCCTACAAGACTGGACTCTGAATCCAGCGCCTTTGACCTGGCTGGGCAACTCTCGCATGATGTACTTTGTGTTGTTCAGCAGCACATAGTAGTATTCTTTGTTCTTAAACTTTTTCCTTGAATGCATTCTCAGAGGGTGAAAAATCCCTCTAACCGGGAAAATAGATTTATTTTTCTGGTATTCCCTCACCAATAATAGGGAAAATTGATGAAATATTATCTCATCAATTTCAGGATAAGGGCTTTCTGGGCATGCAGGCGGTTTTCTGCCTCTTCAAAGATTACAGAGTTCGGGCCGTCCATGACCTCATCCGTAATTTCCAGGCCTCTTCGGGCAGGCAGGCAGTGCATTACTAGTACGTCCGGCTTTGCAACTCCAAGGAGTTCGGTGTTGATCTGGAACCTGGTAAAGTCCTTCAGGCGCTTTTCCTGTTCGGCTTCGTCACCCATGGAGACCCAGACATCCGTATAGATAATGTCAGCATCCTTTGCGGCAGCTTTCGGGTCATCTGTGATTGTGAACTTGCCCCCCAGAGCTTTTGCCTGTTCAAGGAACTCGGCTTTTGGCTCATAGCCTTTCGGGCAGGCAACGACAAACTCCATTCCCATGATAGCCGAACCCAGTAGGGCAGAGTTGCAGACGTTGTTTCCGTCTCCTACCCAGGCGAATTTCAGGCCTTCGAACTTTTTCTTGAACTCCAGGATGGTCATGAAGTCGCCAAGGATCTGGCAGGGATGCTCCCTGTCTGAGAGGGCATTGATCACGGGCAAGTTTGAGTATTTTGCAAGCTTCTCCACAGTATCGTGGCTGATTACTCTGGCCATGATTCCGTGCAGGTACCCGGAAAGGGTTCTTGCGGTGTCCTCAATGGTTTCACCTCTACCTATCTGGATATCCCTGAAATTCAGGTAGAGAGAATGTCCCCCGAAATCGGTCATTGCAACCTCAAAGGAAACTCTGGTCCTTGTTGATGACTTCTCAAAAATCATCCCAAGGCTTTTGTTCTTAAGGTACTCTGTGTTTTCTCCTGCCTTACGCTTTGCTTTCAGGTCCACGGCCGATTCAAGGAGTTCGTAGATCTCCTCCCGGGACAGGTCCGTTATAGAAAGTACATCTTTCTTCATAGTCTCAAACCCCGAATTATTTCTGGCTGAATTTAAACTTTATAAGAAGAAGCGTTAAACCCCCGGTTTAGCTGGGGGATATAAGCGTCAACTTCTACAAGATTCGTTTCGTTATCCTTTGACTTGATATGCATCGAAACCAATATAATATTAAGCAATGGTTACGAGAACCAAGTGGCCAATGCAATATATGTTCACCTTCAGACTCACAGATCATGGAAAATACACCGTCTCTAGCTTGAAACCAGGTAAAGCTGAAACAAGCGACGGAGCGGGACATAGTAGGGCAGGAACTGCCCGAATTAATGCCTTTGGAGATTCCAGAAGGTAGTCTATGAATTAGGAAGCCCGTTAAATCTTTAGATTTAGCGGGCAGTTCACATTATTGCATAGTACTTATTTACACGCGCTACTCCTGCATAGTGTTTTAAACAGTTAGCCTCTAATTTCTTTCATATGGTCAATTCTTCTCTGGATAAGACCGGCAGTGCCTATATCTTTCCGGAAGAAAAGTTTGCCCCGAATATTTTCAAGAGCGTTCTGGGCGATTTTTTCTGCAGCCTCTATTGTTTCGGCACACCCGACGACAGCAACGGCACGGGAACCGGTAGTGTAAATTCTCCCCTCTTTTTCATACACGCTTGCATAGTAGACTGAAGCCTCTCCTATATCTCCTACAACTACTTCGCTGTCTTTTTCAGGGTTATCCGGGTAGCCTGCGGGAACTGCGTACTTGCAGACTGTCGCTTTCCTGCTGAACTTTACAGGCAGGCTTTCGAGGGTTCCTTTTACCACAGCAGACATAATTTCTACAAAATCAGTCTCGATAAGAGGGATAACATTCATGGCTTCAGGGTCTCCGAACCGTGCATTGAACTCCACGACTTTGGGGCCGCTTGCCGTCAGGATAAACTGCCCGTAAAGAATGCCCTGGTACCCTGTCCCTGTTTCCTCATACAACGCTGTTACGGTATGCTGCATAATCTTTTTTGCTTTCTCAAGGTCTTCAGAAAGCATGAAAGGAAGGATTTCTCCTGCATCGGTGTATGAGCCCATGCCGCCTGTATTCGGTCCGAGGTCTCCTTCATAAGCCCTCTTATGGTCCTGCACTGCAGGGAAAAAAGCAAGGTTTTTTCCGTCCACAAAAGCCTGGAGGGTAAATTCTTCTCCTATGAAACGTTCCTCAATAACCACAGACCCTTTTTCCAGAAGCTCACTTGTATATTCCCTGGCAGCTTTGAGGTCAGGGAGCTGGTCACCCATCACCTTTACGCCTTTACCGCCTGTAAGCCCGGAGGGCTTGACTGCAACATCGCCCAGTTTTTCGATGAAAGCATGTGCAGGAACCTCATCCGTGAAAACTTCATAGGCAGGGCAGCCTTCGATTTCATATTTCTTCATGAAGTTTCTTGCCCATGCCTTATCAAACTCAATAACTGCACAGGCTTTTCTAGGACCTACAACAGGGATCCCGGCTTCCCAGAGGGCATCTGCAACTCCTGCTGCAAGCGGAGCTTCAGGACCCACAAAAGCCATCTCAATGTTCCTGGCTTTTGCATATTCAACAATTTTTACAACCTCGGTTTCCTTTTCAAGCAGGAAATCCTCACAGAGTGCGGCAATTCCGGGGTTTTTCTTTGCCATTAACGCATAAAGGCTGGGGTTATGCTTGCTTTTCTTAATTCCTTCGGCAATTGCGTGTTCCCTTCCGCCGCCGCCGATAAGCAAAATCTTCATTTTCATTCTCCTTGTTCAAAAAAAATTATTTTTTAATCTGAAATTTGTTCTTGATACCTGATGAGGAAATACAGTGAAGAAAAGGTGATGGATTATTAGGCTCGCAATACCTTTCTTTCTATTTCAAAAGCATTTTTATCTTTATAATCGATATTTTTAATCAACAATACAATAAAGGATTCCCTAATTCTCTATTTCTTCTGATAAATATCTTCTCATTGTTAAGCTTCAAATCCCGAGTTTCGCCGCCCGAATTGCGCCTCGCCCGAATTGCGCTGTGGGACCACAGTAAATCGAAGATTTTCTGGGAGTTGCGATGTAATCGCAACAGTATGCGGTCCTTTTCGCTGCGCTCAAGAGGACTTAATTCGAAATATTGGTGGAGCTTTTTATCACTTTGGGGAGTGTGGAAGATCAAGAATGCCCCGTCCTTTACAGGCTGTCCGACAATTCCCTTCAATAGCACCCAAAATCATTCTTTTTCTATTTAAAAGCTTTAAATACCTCTTTTTAAACACGTTTTGCTCAAAAGATAATCCGGAGTAGTCATACTTTAAGGACATTTAACCAAAAACAAGAGTAGACTTTCAAACGAAGAGATTTCAAAAAAGATTGAAACGCGCTCTTTCTTATTTTGAAGGGCCGCCAGACAAGCTGGCGGGAGCACTTTATAATTTTTTGATTGAAAAATAGTTTCCGGATAAAGGGAAGTATCTCTCGTGCAAGGTAAGATATCTCTCTATAGCATTCAGTCTCTATCGATAGTATTATTATAAGTTGAACAGTTGTTTTTCTGGCTGACAGGCTGAACGCAACCGAATGAGGTTCAGGAAAGTGCTCCAGCACTCCCCTTACTTTAACAGGTCACTCGCACTTACCAGAGGCACAAGTTCGGCATCTACTTCTTTAAGTTTTTCCCTTGCTCCTTCTTCCCTGTCCACTACGGTGATTACGTATTTAACACGGGCTCCGGTCTCCCTGACTACCTCGATCGCGTCCCTGACCGAGCCCCCGCTGGTTGTTACGTCTTCGAGCATTACAAGCCTGTCTTCCGGTTTAAGCTCGCCTACAAACCTGCTTTTTGTGCCGTAGTCCTTGACAGATTTCCTTACAATCAGCAGGGGAAGCTCAGTTTCGAGGGAAACCGCGGTTGCCAGAGGGACGCCTCCGAGTTCCACACCTGCAACTGTGTCCACATCCATTTCCTTTACTCTGAGGGCTGCCTGCCTGGCAATAATTTTAAGGGTTTTGGGATCGGTGCTGGCTTTCTTAATATCGATGTAATACTTGCTTTTCTTTCCCGAGGCGAGCGTGAAGTCCCCGTAGCGGACAGCTCCGCAGGCTTTCAGGGCTGCGATCAGTTCCTGTTTTTGTGATTCAAATTCATTTCCAGTTTCTGGTTTTGATTGACTCATTATCTCACCGGTGTTTGCAGCCTTATTAGCGCGATAAATATTTTTAAAGTTTTTTCCTGTGGTTTATTCTCAGTCGTTATACAGGGTTTTTCTCATCTTTTTATGCAATTTTTTCCGTACAGGGTCTTTATGAATATTACAAGAATGTGTCACCAGGGTTCTTTTTTCACACCTATAATGTATCCGATTATGTTTGTCGTAAGATGGAGTAGAGGCGTCATTATGAGGACAGTAAGCATGATTCCTGTGGTGAAATTGTTCACGAACCATTCAGGAGCTGCAAGGTATGTAAAAACCCAGGCCCCCACAACGAAGTCCAGCTGGTCTACAAGAGGCAGTGACGCTCCCCTTTTCAGGCCCATCCTGCGCTTGAAAAAGCTCTTGAACATATCTCCAAACAGGGCGCCTGAGGCAAGGGCGAGAACAACTTTCAACGCGCTTGCATAGTCCGGACCAAAGCCGGGCATTTCAATTCCCATAATCTCAAAGCCATTCATACTCAGCCAGATCTCAATGCATCCTGCAAGAAACCCGCAAAATATGCCTGAAAAGAGCCCTCTATAGGTCTTTCCGTCTCCCAGAATCCTTTTCCCGTCCTTATACGTCCTGCCTCCGTCAATAGGCTTTCCGCCCCCAAAGACGGCTGCGAAGGGATTGGGAAGGTATGCAGGAATCATCAGCCAGAATGCCTTGATTATCAGCTCTATCGTAGTATCAACTCTCTAATAACTCTCTAATAACTCTCTAATAACTCTCTAATTTCCGGTTCATTCTTTCCTAAGGCAGAAGTCAACTTCCTTCCATATCCTTATCCTTTTTATTTTTTTGTATGACTTGTTTACAAAGTAAGCCAGATAATTATTTTCCGCTTTCCTCTCCCCGTATTCTTCAACTTTTTTTAGGTACTTTTAAATAATGTGCTTAAGTAAATATTAATTCCTATTTAATGGTATTTATTTTATTAAGTAATATTTTATATCACATTTTTCAAGGTTTTTTATGAAGCCACTCAACAATATTCTCACAGTTCGCAGCACCATGCTTGCCACGGTCTTTGTCCTGGTGCTGCTCGCAGCTCTGATAACAATGGGGCTTTTAACCCCTTTTATCTTGAGGGTCAGTACAGGAGAAGAGATTCTTCTCGATGCTGCGTATTTTAACCTGCGTGCAGCCCTGCCCACCCTTGCTCTGGTCATGCTGCTGACCCTGTGTCTTCTGCTAAGAAGCGCAGGGAGAAAGGAGGCTCTTCTTGTCCTCGGGCTTGGAACTGTCGGTTCTGTGCTCTCGGTTATTTTTTCCCCCTTCTCAAGCCTGCCTCTTAACCTCGTATTTCCACTCCTTGCAGCAGCCTTTTTTGCGGTTGTGTACAGGCTACTTTCTTTGCGGGAAAAGACCCTGAAAGGGAATCTACGGGGGGCTGGCTCCCATATTATCCACCTCGGGGCAGTCCTGCTTCTGGTTGGCATTCTCTTCAGCACGAACATGAATCTTGAAGATTCTGCTGTTGTCCCCCAGGGAGGAGTGGGCACTTTTAAGTCTATGGGTTACAGCGTTCATGTTACCAACATCACATCGGGAATTGAAGGGACTCCCTACGGGGGCTATCCCGGTTCGGCTTACGTAAGTACCGTATATTTTGATGTGTACAGGTGGGGCCAGCCTTTTGACCGCGGACAGGTAAGGTATATAAGTGATTTCAAGTGGGAACAGTCTTACACCGAGACCTATATTCACAGAGGGCTTCTGGAAGAACTGTTTATCGCTCCAAAATCCGTGGATACAAAAGCCCGGACCGTGGAACTTTATGTCCGGAAGGTGCCTTTCATGACCGCTCTCTGGGGCGGATTTTATCTGATGGTGCTGGGCGTCCTGATACTCTTCCTCTCGGATTCCCTCCTGAGAGAAAAAGGTACCTCAGGAGATGATCTTCCTGGAAACCGTTCTTCTGAAAGAAGCTCTCAGGGAAATGAAACTAAAAATGATAATCGAAAGAAGCGAGTTAGTAAAAAAAATGTATGAGACGGGTGTGCAGATGGTGATCGTATGAATACTGGAATGGGGCTCATCTGGATAGCGGGAGCTTCCGGACTGCTTGCTTTTTTAACCTCCCTGTTTTCCGTCATCAGGCAGGACCGGAAATTTATGGTCCTTTCCGAAAAGCTGGAACTTGCAGGAGGAGCGGGAATAGTAATCGCGATATTCCTGCTTGTCTACCACCTGCTTGGTGTGGACACGGAATACAGTTATGTCTTTCAGCACTCCAGCACTGACCTTGCCTGGCACTACAGGTTTTCGGCGCTCTGGGCAGGACAGGAAGGGTCATTTTTGATCTGGACAGGTTTTATCTTCATAATGCTTGCAATAACGCGTTTTACAGGCACTGGGAAAATTCTCAGGGAGACAAATCTCTTTGCCCTTATGAGATCGGTTTCACTCTTTGTAGCCTCTGTATTCCTGCTACTTCTGGCGTTGAAAAACCCTTTCTCAATGTATTATCTAACAGGTGCAGGAATACCTGAAGTTACAAACTGGAACCTCTTTGCGGAGCCTTTCGTTGTTTCTTACGGACAGGGCATGAACCCTCTGCTCAGGAACCTCTGGATGGCTATCCACCCCCCTCTGCTGTTCCTCGGCTATGCAGCTTTCACCCTCCCTTTCTCTGCTGCAATTGCAGGCCTTGCCCTCAAGGACAATAGGTGGTCCGAACTTGCAACCGGCTGGATGCGCGTCTCCTGGCTCTTCCTTACCCTTGGGATCGGATTCGGAGCATTCTGGGCATATGAAGTGCTTGGCTGGGGTGCCTGGTACTGGACCTGGGACCCTGTAGAAACTTCTTCCCTGATTCCCTGGCTTACGGCAACAGCTTATCTGCATGCAAAGCTCAGGGTCCGGCAGGGAGAATATGGTTTTATGCTCCCGATGCTTGCACTTGTCTCTTTTATCCTGGTCATTTTCTCGACCTTTGTCACAAGAAGCGGGCTGTGGGTATCGGTGCATTCCTGGCAGGACTTCACAACAGAAGGGATGATAATTGCTTTCTTCCTGCTTGTCCTTACAGGTTCAAGCACAGTTCTTCTTGCCAGGAAGTATTTTGGCGAGGAATAAATTTAGGAGCGTCTAAGGCTAATCCCTGTCATTTTAATGGCGGGATACAGCCGTCAACTCTTCAATAATACGCTTATTGGCAACGTTTTTGAACTTTCAAACCTATACTCTATTGTCAAGTTTTGTTCTGGAAGCTGTGAATGC